>DATCYC010000065.1:0-3036 GCA_036570525.1 Luteimonas sp. | reverse complement strand
GCGGGCAGCGGCGCGCTCGGCCTTGAAGCGCTGTCGCGCGGCGCCCGCGAAGCGCTGCTGGTCGAGCGCGACCCCGGGCTGGTCGAATCGCTCCGGGCCACGGTCGAGCGCCTCCACGCCCGCGACGAAGCCCGGCCGGTGCGCGCCGACGCTTCCACCCTGTTGCGCACGCCGCTGCAGGGCAAATTCGACATCGTTTTCGTCGATCCGCCGTTCGACGACGATCTGTGGGCCGCGGTGCTGGCCGCGCTGCCGCCGTGGCTTGCCGATGACGCCTGGCTGTACCTCGAATCGCCGGCCGACCGCGCCGTGGAACCGGGTACCGGCTGGCGCCTTCACCGGGAAAGCCGCAGCCGTGACGCGCGGCACGCCCTGTACCGTCGATCCGGCGGGGGCACTGCTACACTGGCACGGCCTCCCGACGACAGCGCGACGAGCACTCCATGAGCGTGGCCCGCAACCGCATCGCGGTCTATCCCGGCACCTTCGATCCGATCACCAGCGGCCACGTCGACCTGGTCGATCGCGCAGCGCCCTTGTTCGATCGCCTGATCGTCGGCGTGGCCGAGAGCCCGGCCAAGCGCCCGGCGCTGCAGCTGCAGCTGCGCGTGGACCTGGCCCGCGACGCGCTGGCGCACCATGGCAACGTCGAGGTTCGCGGCTTCGACTCGCTGCTGGCGCATTTCGTCGCGGAAGTCGGTGGTGGAATCCTGCTGCGCGGGCTGCGCGCGGTGTCGGACTTCGAGTACGAATTCCAGCTGGCCAGCATGAACCGGCACCTGATTCCCGAAGTCGAGACGCTGTTCCTGACGCCCGCCGAGCAGTACGGCTTCATTTCGTCCTCGCTGGTGCGCGAGATCTCGCGCCTGGGCGGGGATGTCTCCGCGTTCGTGCCTGCGGCCGTGGACAAGGCGCTGCAGGCCGAGTGGCAGCGGATCGACGCATGAGTACCCACTTCCAACCACCCGTCCAGGGGAGCACCATGAAAAACTTCTCCACGAACATCCCGATTCGCATACTGCAAGTCCTGCTTGTTGCCTGTTTCGTGCTGCCGCTGGCAGCGTGCAACAAGGAAGAGGCGCCGAAGGCGGTCGAAAAGGCGCCGGTACCCGTGCCGACCACCGACGACATCGTCGAGTGGCGCGCGTACGTGTCCGACGTGGTGCGGCGCAATATGGGCGCCATCGCAAACCAGCCATACGTCTACCTGCTGCCGGGCGAGAGCGACGGTGATTTCGAGGGCAACTACGAGCGCCTGGCCGAGAAGGCGCATACCGACGTCGCCCGCGGCATCATCAGAGGCAACATGCTGGCCTATGCCTCGCCGGCGTCGGCGAAGATGGCCGACATCGTGATCGCGGCGTTCAAGGACGTCCCGCCGGACACAATGGAAGGGGTGCGCGTGGTGTTCATCGGCGATGCCGCCGACGGCGAGCGGGTCAAGGCCGCGGTGAGCCCGGCGGGCGTGACCTACGTCTTCGTCGAGGCGAAGTGACCCAATGAGGCCCTCCCCATCAAGGGGAGGGTTCGGGTGGGGGTGGAGGGGCGGGCAACCAACGATGCCTGCAACAACACCATCCCCATCCCGGCCTTCTCCTTCGAAGGAGAAGGAAAAGGGTGAAGCCCGCTTTGCCCAGCCGCGACCGCCCTTGCCATGTCCCTGAAGATCAACGAACTCTGCGTCAACTGCGATGTCTGCGAGCCGGCCTGTCCCAACCAGGCGATCTCGCAGGGCGAAACGATCTACGTGATCGACCCGGCGCGCTGCACCGAATGCGTCGGCCATTTCGACGAACCGCAATGCGTGGTGGTCTGCCCGGTCGAATGCATCGATCCGGACCCGGACTACCCGGAAGACCGTGAAACCCTGCTGGCCAAGCTGCACCGGCTGCAGCAGGCCGAAGGACAGCCGCCGGCCGATGCCCAGGCAACACCGGCCGCCGCGGCGGATGCCCAGCCGCGGACCGCCTGGCACGACGGCCCCGAGCCGGCCTGAGCAGCGTCACGGCAACCCCCAGAACACGCCCCAACGGAGACCGCATGAAATCCATCGCCCACCTGTTGCTTGTTTCCCTGCTGGCGTTCGCGCCGGCAATGGCCGCGCCGCGCGATACCGCCGCGCCGGCCGCGCTTCCACCCGGCGTCGCCGTCGCTTCCGGCCACGAACTGGCCACCGATGCCGGCCTGGAGATCCTGCGCCAGGGCGGCAACGCCTTCGACGCCGCGGTGGCGGTGTCGTCGACGCTGTCGGTGGTCGAACCGATCAGCTCGGGTCTGGGCGGCGGTGGCTTCTTCCTGCTGCACGACGCCAAAACCGGCAAGGATGTATTCGTCGACGCGCGCGAGACCGCGCCCGCGGCGGCGACGCAGGAGGCCTACCTGCTCGAGAACGGCGACTTCAATCGCGACCGCGCCACCACGGGACCATGGTCGGCCGGCATCCCGGGCCTGCCGGCCGCGCTGGTGCACGTGTCTGAAAAGTACGGGAACCTGCCGCTGGAAAAATCCCTGGCGCCGGCGATCCGGATCGCGAAGGAAGGCTTCCCGGTTTACGGGCGGATGGTTCGCGGCTTCGCCGCCAAGCGCAAGGTGATGGAGCGCTATCCCGGCACGCGCGAGGTGTACCTGCCCGGCGGCAAGCCGTTCGCCGAGGGCGACATCTTCCGCCAGCCGGATCTGGCGCACACCCTGGAACTGCTCGCGGAGAAGGGTTTCGACGGCTTCTACCGGGGTGAAACCGCGAACAAGCTGATCAAGGGCGTGAATGACGAAGGCGGCAAGTGGACCGCCGAGGAACTGGCCGCCTACAAGGTGCGCGAGCGCGCGCCGATCGTGTTCGAGTACGACGGCTGGAAGATCACCACCGCGCCGCCGCCGTCCTCGGGCGGCATCGCGCTGGCCGAGATGCTGCAGATCCTTGAGCCCTGGGACCTGGCCGAGCTCGACGCGACCCATCGCACCCACCTGGTGGTCGAAGCGATGCGCCGCGCCTACCGCGACCGCACCTTCTACCTGGGCGATCCGGACTTCGTCGAG
>DATCYC010000064.1:0-2676 GCA_036570525.1 Luteimonas sp. | reverse complement strand
TTCCTTGACCTTCTTGGAGCAGGCAACGGCAGCGGTGCAAAGCACGGCCGTCAACAACACGCGGCTAATGGTATTCATCTCGTCGAATCCTTTGCGTTGAAGGGGTATTGCGGAAACGTCGGTAAAGCTTCGTGGTCAAGGTGTGCAGGGAGCGTCATCGTTGCGAGCGGAACGGCCCCCAGGCCGGCTCGCGGACGTCGCCGTCGGCGAGCACCAGTCGCTGGCGCACGCGGCCATCGGCCGAGACGGCGTACAGCACGCCGCGTTGTCCTTCACGTGCCGCGTACAGCACCATGCTGGCATTCGGGGCGAAACTCGGCGATTCGTCAAGCGACCCCGGCGACAGCGTGGACCAGCGCGGCGACCCCAGGCTGCGATCCAGCAACGCAATACGGTACACGTTGCCACTGCCCTGCGCCACGGCGATCTTCTTGTCGTCGTACGACACCGTGGGGCTGGCGTTGTACCTGCCCTGGAACGTCACCCGCGTAGCGCTGCCTCCACTTGCCGACACCTGGTAGATCTGCGGCTGGCCGCCGCGGTCGGAGGTGAAGTACAGGCTGCTGCCGTCGGCGCTCCACGCCGGCTCGGTATCGATGCCGAACTGGTTGGTGATCTGGGTCAGCGCCTTGCTGCCCAGGTCCATCAGGTAGATTTCGGGGTTGCCGCTGCGCGACAGGGTCAGCGCCAGGCGGCGGCCGTCCGGCGAGAACGCCGGCGAACTGTTGATGCCGCGGAAGCTGGAGATCAGCTCGCGGCTGCCGGTGGTGATGTCCTGGATGTAGATCGAGGAGTTGCCCTTCTCGAAGCTGACGTAGGCCAGCTTGCGCCCGTCCGGACTCCACGACGGCGACAGCAGCGGCTCGGGCGAACGCACCACGGTCTGCGGGTTGTAGCCGTCCGAATCGGCCACCATCAGCGCATAGCTGGCGCCCTTGCCGGTGCCGGTGACGGTCACGTAGGCGATGCGGGTCCAGAACGCGCCGCGCACGCCGAGGATCTTCTCGTAGATCGCGTCGGCCATCTGGTGGGCCACGTCGCGCATCGCGCTCGAACGCGCGGTCATCGCGAAGCCGAGCAGGCGCTCCTGCCGGGCGACGTCGAACAGCTCGTACTCGACCCGGTAGCTGCCGCCGCCGGCGTCGAGCACGTGGCCGACGACGACGAAATCCTGCTTGAGCAGGCGCCAGGTCGGAAACTGGATCTCGCCGCCGCGGGTCGGTTTTTCGACCATGTCCGACACCGGCATGGTGCGGAACTGGCCGGAGCGCGCCAGGTCGGCGCCGACCACGGCCGACACGTCCGTTTCCGGCGCCACGCCGCTGCCCTCGTACGGCATCGGCACCACCGCGATCGGCAGGGCCGAGGCGTTGCCGCCGACGATATCGATTTCCAGGCCCCGCTCCTGCGCGAGCGCCGCCAGCGGCAGCAGGAAGGCGAAGATCGCGGCGAAGGCGGCAAAAAGGCGCGGTGATGCTTTCATGGGCAGGCCGGGTCGGGAAAAGATGAATGGTGGCAGGGTGCACGTGAACGGCGTCTCAAAGCTGAACACGGGCTGGACGTGGCGGTCTTGACGACCCGCGATTGCACATTTCGCCGGCCGAGGCTCACCCTGACGCGTCGCCTTGTGGGAGCGGCTGAAGCCGCTCCTACGGATCTGGGGCTGTTGTCCTTGCTCTTGACCTTGAACTTGACCTTCGGGGCCCCTCCGAAGCGGCGGAGCCGGCGGATCAGACCCGCAGGGCGCCGCACATGGATGTGCGGCGTTTTCCGCGAGGGCAGGATGCCCTCTCGGAAAATCCCGCCGGCTCCGCGAACCCGGCGCAACGCGCCGGGCGCGAAGGCGGGGTGTGTTTCTTTGCGCCAGGTTTCTTTGCACAAGCAAAGAAAGGTGGCTCGCGCCGTCACGGCGCGAAAGCCCTTGATCTTGATTCGGCTGTTGCCACACAAGAAAAGAGCAAGAGCAGCTCGCTGCGCTCGCCCCCCCTCATCCGGCGCTGCGCGCCACCTCGCTCCGCGCCCCGGCCCTGCGCAGCGCGCAGGGCGTTCAGGCGTGCGCGAGCCAATGGCTCGCAAGCAGCACGCCTTCACCCCGCAAGCGGGAGAAGGGCTGCCTCACCCCGCAAGCGGGAGAAGGGCTGATTCGACTGATCTTCCGCGGGCGGGAGAAGGACTTTGGTCCTTGGGAGAATCTCGCCCCTAGGATCCGTACAGCGCCTTCCGCGGCGCACCCGTGATCTCCGCCGCCAGCTTCGCCGCAGTCGACGGCGGCAAATGCTCAGCAAGCTTCGCGTACACCCGCCGACCTTCGGCGACCCGCGCGTCGGCATCCTCGCCGGCACCGTGCACCAGCAGCACGAACTCGCCTTTGCGCTGGTTGGCGTCGGCGACAACGCGTGCGTGTAGTTCAGCCAGGGTGCCGTCGAGCACCGTCTCGAACAGCTTGGTCAGCTCGCGCGCGACCACGGCTGGCCGGTCGGCGCCGAAGGCGGCGACGCAGTCGGCCAGCGTGTCCTCGATGCGATGCGAGGACTCGTAGAACAGCAGCGTCCGCGGCTCCCCGGCCAGGGCTGCCAGCCGCGCGCGGCGCGCGCCGGATTTCGCCGGCAGGAACCCTTCGAACACGAACCGGTCGCTCGGCAGCCCCGCCACGCTCAGCGCGGCGACCAGCGCGCT
>DATCYC010000063.1:0-2410 GCA_036570525.1 Luteimonas sp. | reverse complement strand
TGCAATCAGCATCGAATCCGCCTGCGGCACTCGAATGAAGCCGCCCTTCAGCCCGATGGCGTAGCATGGCCTGCGTTATCCGCTGTTTCGCGCGCCTCGTCCGACAATCGCGTCGCCGTCTCGCTCCCCTCCTCCGCGTCTGCATCCCGGTTTCCGGGATGTGAGTCCTTCCGGGAGCGCCCATGCCGGGCTACGACACCCATACCCGTACGCTGCGCCTCGGTGGCCTCGACTACCGGATCCGCTCGCTCGCCGACCTGCAGCAGTTCGCGGACCCCGACAACCACGCACAGCTGCTGGGCATTTCGTCGGCGCAGTGGAGCCTGTTCGGCCACGTCTGGCCCGCCGGGCGCCTGCTGGCCGAAGCCATGGCCACGCACGACGTCGCCGGCAAGCGCATCCTCGAACTCGGCTGCGGCCTGGGACTTGCGAGCCTGGTGCTGCGGCGCCGGGGCGCGGACGTGGTCGCCAGCGACTACCACCCGCTGGCGGAAACCTTCCTCGCCTACAACGCCGCGCTCAACGAACTTCCGGCCGTGCCCTATCGCACGCTGCGCTGGGACACGCCGAACGACAGCCTCGGCCGTTTCGACCTGATCATCGGCAGCGACATCCTCTACGAACGCGACCACGCTGAACGCCTGTCCGCACTGCTGCCACGGCACGCACAGCGCGTTTGCGAAGTACTGATCACCGACCCCGGCCGCGGCAACAGCGCACCGTTCACCCGTGCGCTGGCTGCGCAGGATTTCGTCCTCGTCGAACGGCGCTGCCGCATGGATGAAGGCGACATGCCGCCGTTCCGCGGGCGCCTGCTCAGCTACGCGCGCGCCGAAGCCGCTGCAGGGGCCACGCAATGACGCCGGTCGCGGCCCACGACGGGACGTACATTGAAGGCATCGACCCCACCGTGTCGTGCGGAAACTGCGATGCGGTCTGCTGCCGCTTGACGGTGATACTGATGCCCGAGGATCGCGTCCCGCGCGACCTGACCACCCGCACCGCGCACGGGCTGGAGGTCATGGCGCGCGACGAGGAAGGCTGGTGCGTCGCCGTCGACCAGAACCGCATGTGCTGCTCGATCTACGAGCAGCGCCCGGCGGTGTGTCGCAAGTTCGCGATGGGCAGCGAATACTGCCGCGACGAACGCAGGATCTATCGCGAACAGGTGCAGCGCGGCATTCCGCTGACGCTTCGCGACGAATAACAACGCAGTAACGATGCAGCGCGCACAGTGGATCGGCCCCGGGCACCCTCGCGTCCGGGCCGGCATGTTTTCGCAACCCATGACATCCAAGAGCAGGCAACCCGAATGGCCAACCCGAAACCCGATGCCAGGACACGCTTCCGCAGGAGCACGCGGGATGGTGCGGACGGCAGCACGCAAAGACGCCTGACCAGCGACCGGATCTCCGCGGACCTGGCGGACTTCCAGAAGGCCGGCGGCCAGGTCGAGGTCCTCGGCGTGACCCGGGTGCTGAAGAAGCTGGGCGAGAGCGCCGGTGAAAGCGCCGACGAAAAGGCGGACCAGCCTGCAAGCTGACGGGCGCGTTTCCGGCTGGCTTCAGGCCTTGCGCAGGAAGCAGGTTTTCAGCACCAGCCCCTTGATCCTGTCGGAGTTTCCCTCGATGTGCTCCGCATCGTCCTCGACCAGGCGGATGCCGCGGATCATGGTGCCCTGCTTCAGCGGGATCGATGATCCCTTGACCTTCAGGTCCTTGATCACCACCACGTTGTCGCCATCGGCGAGCTCGTTGCCGTTGCTGTCGCGGACCCGCAGGCCCGGCTCGCCCGCCTGCGCATCGGCCGCGATCGGCCACTCGAAAGCGCAATCGGCGCAGATGAAGTTTTCACCGTCGGGATAGGTGTTTTCGCCGGCGCACTGCGGGCAGGCGGGAATGTCGGTCATCGGCGTCGATCATGCGGCGGGTGGCCAGCGATTATAGGTTCACGCGCGCCGCACCGCAGAGATGTCAGTCGCGCTGCCGCCTTGCCTCGTCCGGGTCGAGGCCCGGATTGCGCTCGCGCCAGGCCGCCAGCTCCGCCTCGTAGAACGCCAGTTCCTCGGCGTAGATGTCGAACACGCAGCGGTCGCAGCCGCTTTCGCAGCAGTCGAACGCGAGCGGCTTTTCCGGCGGGCTTGGCGGAAGGTCGGGAAGCATGGCTGACATGCACTTGGCGGTTGGGCGCAGTCCGTGCCGCGCAGCGATGGTCCCGGCTGCGCATGGGAGCGGCAGGACGGCCGCGGCGCGGCTCAGCGCAGCTGGCTGTCCTTGCTGCCACGGCGGTTGTAGCCGCCGGCCGAGGCTTCGTTCTCCGCATCACGCGCCTGCTGGCAGTCCACGCACAGGCGCACCCCGGGCACGGCCTTGCGCCGCGCCTCGGGGATTTCCACGTCGCACTCCTCACA
>DATCYC010000062.1:0-3048 GCA_036570525.1 Luteimonas sp. | reverse complement strand
CGCCGACGCCGACCTCCAGGCGCTGCAGGTCGCCGCGCGCGATCAGGCCCACGTGCAGCGGCGCGCGTCGCAGCGGCGACGTGCCGGCGGCGACCGGCAGCACCGCGGTCGCGGCCAGGTCCATGCGGTAGTCGTCGTCGGGCACGTAGTCGCCGTGCGCAGTGAAGCGGCCGCGGTCGCTGTCGACCACGACGTGTTCCAGATGCAGGCTGCCTTCGCGCGCGTCGAGCCCGCCGCGCACGCGGCGGATGTCGATCACGTGCTCGCCTTCGCGCGACACACGAAAGTCGTCGATCTGGATCGCATCGGCCTGCAGTCCCAGCGGCGGGTTGATGTCGGGCAGCACCTCGGGCCAGGTCGGCAGTTCGAACGGCGAGTCGGTGCTCGGCAGGTCGAGCGCGGCGCCCTCGACGATCATCGTGTCCAGCCGCAGCAGCCTGCCCAGCAGCGGGCGGATGGCGGGGTCGATCACGATCCGGCGCGCGCTGAAGGCCAGCGTGCCCGGCTCGGCGCACTGCCCGTAGGGCACCGGCTCACCGCCTTCCTGCGGGCAGGTCTTCTGCACGAAGCGCACGTCGTGCATCACCAGCGGGCCTCTGGCCGGGCCTTCGGCGCGGCTCCATGACAGTTCGGTGCCGGCCGGCAGCCGCGCCTTGACCTGCGCCAGCAGGAAGTCGCGCCCGCCCAGCGTGGTCAGCAGCCACCACGCCACCACAGCGACCAGCAGCGCGAGACCCGCCGCGGTGAACGCGCTGCGCCGCGCCAGCACCTTCGCCCGCGCGCGGCGGCGGGCGCGCAGCTCGGCGATGCGCGCCTCGCGCTGCTCGGGCGTGAGGTCGGGGTCGATGCGCGGACGGCGGCGGAAGGTCGGCGCCATGTCAGAACTCCGCCCCGATGCTCAGGCCGATGGTGAACGGCGAGTCGGGATGGTCGAGCCCGCGTGCGATGTCGAAGCGCAGCGGCCCTACCGGCGATTTCCAGCGCACGCCGACGCCCACGCCGGTATGCCAGTCCGCTTCGGTGCCGTTGAAGGCGCTGCCGCTGTCGACGAACACCGCGCCGCCCCAGCTCTGCGTGAAGTAGCGCTCGAACTCGACGCTGGTGGTGACCACGTTCTTGGCACCGATCGAGAAGTCGCCGATGCGCGGGCCGACCTCGCGCCACTCGTAGCCGCGGATGCTGCGGTCGCCGCCGGCGTAGAAGCGCAGGGATGGCGGCATCGCGGTCAGCGCGTCGGTGAAGGTGTGGCCGATCTCGCCGCGCACGATCAGCCGGTTGCGTTCGCCCAGGCCCTTGAACCAGCTGGCGCGCGCGTGCACCTGGGCGAAGCTCGCGTCCGAGCCCGCGCCTTCCACGCCGCCGCGCAGGACCAGGGAGCCGCCGATGCCGCGGCGCGGGAACATCTTGTCGTCGACATCGATGTACTCGGCGCGCAGCGCGGGAAAGGCGAAGGTGGCGAAGCGGTACGCGGTCGGCGTGTCGGGGTCCCCGTCGTCCTCGGCCACGTAGGCCCAGCGCTCGCGCAGCACGTGCAGCGAGGCGACCAGGTTCAGGTGCCGGTTGAACTGGCCGCTGCGGCTGGCGACGAACTCGATCCGGCGCGAGTCGATGTAGTCGGTTTGCTCGTCGGCGAACTGCAGGCTGGCGGTGTACCAGCCGTCCAGCCAGGCGAATGCGGGGATGCGGTACTGCAGGGTCAGCGTCTTGCGCTTCTGCGCGTAGTCCAGCTGCGCCAGTGCCTTGTGCCCGCGCGTGTTGACATAGCGCCGTTCCAGCCCCAGGCGCACGCCCGGGCCGCTCTCGGTGCCGTAGCTCAGGCCCGCGGTGTAGACGTCGCGCTTGGCCGGCGTGAGCGCGACCTGCACCGGCACCCGGCCTTCCACCGCTTGCTCCGGATGCGGCTGGATGTCGATGCGGCTGAAGTAGTCCAGCGCCACCAGCGACTCGCGCAGCCGGTCCAGGCGGCCCTGGTGGTAGTACTGGCCTTCTTCCCAGTAGACCAGCTTGCGCAGCAGGCCCTCGCGCACGATGCGCTTGGGCGTCTGCTCGAAGTCCACGTGGCCCATGTCGTAGCGGTCGCCGCTGCTCCAGACCAGGTCGATGTCGGCGGCATTGTCCGCGCGCGTCACCTCCACGCGGTGCGAGGCGAAGTCGGCGTCGAAGTAGCCGCGTTCGGCCAGGCGCCGGGTGATGCGGGTCTTGCCGGCTTCGTACAACGCATGGTTGAAGACGTCGCCGGTGTCGGGCTGGAACTTGCCCAGGTCCTGCTTGAGATACCGGTCGCGGCCGCCCTCGCCGATGATCGCGATGTCGGCGTCGCGCACGCGCACCGGCTCGCCGGGATCGACCGTGATCACCACGTCGGTGCCGCCGTCACTGCGATTGCGTTCGACCGTGATCTGCGGCGAGTAGTAGCCGAACGGCTCCAGCGCCTCGCGGGTTTCGTCGTCGGCCTCGCGCACCAGGTAGCCCAGGCGCCGCCCGCGCAGGTCCTTGCCGATCGCGTCGACCAGCGACAGCGACACGCGCACGTTCTCGGTCATGGCCTCGTCGAGGCCGAGGATCTCGACCGAGCGCACGGTCGCCGCGCCGGCCGTGCCGCAGGCGAACAGGAGCATGGCTGCGGCGGCGATGCGGGGGAGGGCCGGGGGCATGCGGGGAGCATAACCGGCGCCCGTCAAGAAGCGATTAACGGATCGGCGATTCGCGGTCGCATCCGTGCATGTGGCAGACGGCGGCCAGGGTTCGCCGTCGAGACGGATACAAGGACAACATCGAAGCCGGAAGCAGCCCTGTAGGAGCGCACTCGGGCGCGAGCTTTTCCGGTGGCTAAAGCAGCGAAGAGCTCGCGCCCGAGTGCGCTCCTACAAGGGCGTCGAGCCTGCGGGCGCTCAGCTCGACAAATGTTCGATCGCGGCCACGCTGCCCAGTCGCTCCGACAGCCGGCGCAGCAGCGCGAGGCGGTTGTTGCGCAGCGGCGCGTCGTCGACGTTGACCATCACCTCGTCGAAGAATGCATCGACCCGCGGCCGCAGCCGCGCCAGGTGC
>DATCYC010000061.1:0-2011 GCA_036570525.1 Luteimonas sp. | reverse complement strand
GCCGCCACAGGCACGCGCGTCGCCCTGGTCGAGCGCGACCTGCTCGGCGGCGACCGGCTCAACTTCGGCTGCGAACCCTCGAAGGCCCTGGTCCGCACCGCCCGCGCGTACGCCGAGATGCGCGACGCCCGCAGCTACGGCGCGGTAGTGCCGCCGCGGGTCGATGTGGACTTCCACGCCGCGATGGAGCGCGTGCTGCGGCTGCGCGCGCGCCTGAGCCGTGCGACATCGCCGCGGATGCTGCGCGGGGCCGGCATCGACCTGTTCTTCGGCCATGCCGTGTTCAAGTCCCCCGACCACCTCGACCTCGAGGGCGTCCGGCTGGGCTTCGACAAGGCCCTGGTCGCAACCGGCGCCGAGCCCGACGTGCCCGACATCCCCGGCCTGCGCGACGTGGGCTACTTCACCAACGAAACCATCTTCGGCATCGGCGCCCTGCCCCGGCGGCTGCTGGTCATCGGCGGCGGCCCGCTGGGCTGCGAGCTGGCGCAGGTGTTCCGCCGCTTCGGCAGCAGCGTGATCATCGTCCAGGACATGCCGCTGTTCCTGCCGCACGAGGAGCGCGACGCGGCGCAGATCCTGTCGGTGGCGTTCGCGCGCGATGCCATCGAGGTGCGCCTGAATACCGAAGTGACCGCGGTGCGCCGGGTCGGCGGCGAGATCCACGCCGACCTGCGCAGCGACGACTACGTGTCCAGCGTGGCAGCCGATGCGATCCTGGTCGGCACCGGCCGCATTCCACGCGTCGACGACATGGGGCTGGACGCGGCCGGCGTCACCCACGACATCGTCCGCGGCATCCACGTCGACGAATACCTGCGCACCCACAACCCCGCGATCTACGCGGCCGGCGACGCCTGCATGGCGCACCGCTTCACCCACGTGGCGGTCGCCACCGCACGCATGGCCGTGGCGAACGCGCTGCACGATGCGCGACAGCGGCTGGACGGGTTGGTCATCCCCTGGTGCACGTACACCGACCCCGAGATCGCGCACGTCGGCCTGTACGTGCGCGAGGCGATGCGCGACGGCATCGCGATCTCGACCAGCACGATCCCGCTGCACGCCGTCGACCGCGCGGTGCTCGACGGCGACGACGTCGGCTTCATCAAGCTCCACGTCGCCGACGGCACCGACCGCATCCTGGGTGCGACGATCGTCTCGCGCAGCGCCGGCGAGCTGATCGGACAGGTCACCCAGGCGATGGTGGCCGGATCCGGCGTTCGCGAACTGGCGCAGGTGATCCACCCCTACCCGACCGAGTCGTCCGCCATCGGCGCGGCGGCGCAGGCGTGGTGCCGGGAACATCCGGCACGGCCTGGATCGCGACAACCCGCGTGACGCCACGGCGTGCGCGGCCACCTTCGATACATCGACTGCAGAAAGAGGAAAGACCAATGGAACTCGGCATGATCGGCTTGGGCAAGATGGGTGCGAACATGGCGCAGCGCCTGGTGCGCGGCGGCCACGACGTGGTGGGCTTCGATCCGAAGCCCGAGGCACGCTCGCTGGTCGAGGGCTTCGGGGCGAAGTCGGCGACGTCGCTGGAAGAACTCGTGGACAAGCTGCCGGCGCCGCGCGTGGTCTGGATGATGGTGCCGGCAGGCGACATCACCGGCGGCACGGTCGACGCGCTGGTGAAGCTGCTGTCGCCCGGCGACACGATCGTCGACGGCGGCAACTCCAACTACAAGAACACGCTGGACCGCGCGAAAGCCGTCTCCGACAAGGGACTGCACTACGTCGACTGCGGCACCAGCGGCGGCGTGTGGGGGCTGGCCGAGGGCTACAGCATGATGGTCGGCGGCGAGAAGGGCACAGTCGACCGCCTGCGCCCGATCTTCGAGACCCTGGCGCCCGGCAAGGACCAGGGCTGGGGCCACGTGGGGCCGGTCGGCTCGGGCCACTTCACCAAGATGGTCCACAACGGGATCGAGTACGGGCTGATGCAGGCGTACGCGGAAGGCTTCTCGATCCTCGGGCACAAGCAGGAATTCGGCCTCGACCTGCA
>DATCYC010000060.1:0-8335 GCA_036570525.1 Luteimonas sp. | reverse complement strand
GTCGTTGTAGGCCAGGAACACCTTGTCGACCTTGCCGCCGGTGTAGGCGTCGAGCATCACCTTGATCACGCCGATCAGCTGGTCGACGCGCGGCTGGTCGCCCAGGTGGGTGACGGTGGCCAGCATCTCGACCTTGATCCGACGGAAGAACACCGAGGCCTTCTGGCCGATGGTGACCACGTCGACCTCGACGCCCTGCTGCTGCCAGTTGCGGATCTCGCCGAGCAGCTTGCGGAACAGGTTGTTGTTCAGGCCGCCGGCCAGGCCACGGTCGGACGAGACGATGACGTAGCCGACGCGCTTGATCTGCTTGCGCTCGACCAGGTACGGGTGCTGGAACTCCGAGTTCGCCTGCGCGATGTGGCCGATCACCTGCTTCATCGCGCGCGCGTACGGGCGCGAGGCCTTCATCCGCTCCTGCGCCTTGCGGATCTTGGAAGCCGAGACCATCTCGAGCGCGCGCGTCACCTTGCGGGTGTTCTGCACGCTCTTGATCTTGGTTTTGATTTCTCTGCCGCCGGCCATGTTCTCGCTCGCTTTGCTCGCTTCGGGGGGACTGGGATCTAGGGACTGGGGACTGGGGAAATGCTCGATTGCGGGTTGTTGGCTCCTAGCCCCCAACCTCTAGCCCCCAGTCCCGCTTCACCAACTGCCCGTCGCCTTGAAATCCTCGATGCCCTTCCGGAGCGCGCCCTCGATGGCGTCGTTCCAGTCGCCGCTGGCGTTGATCTTCTCGATCAGGTCACCGGCGGTGTTGGCGAAATGGGCGTGGAGGGCTTCTTCGAACGCGCCGATCTTGGCCACCGGCACGTCGTCCATGTAGCCCTTGTCGACCGCGTAGATCGAGAGCGACTGCTCGGCCACCGACATCGGGGCGTACTGCTTCTGCTTCATCAGCTCGGTCACGCGCTGGCCGCGCTCGAGCTGCTTGCGGGTGGCTTCGTCCAGGTCGGATGCGAACTGCGCGAACGCAGCCAGCTCGCGGTACTGGGCGAGCGCGATGCGAATGCCGCCCGACAGCTTCTTCATGATCTTGGTCTGCGCCGCGCCACCCACGCGCGACACCGAGATACCGGCGTTCACGGCCGGGCGGATGCCGGCGTTGAACAGGTCGGTCTCGAGGAAGATCTGGCCGTCGGTGATCGAGATCACGTTGGTCGGCACGAACGCGGACACGTCGCCGGCCTGGGTCTCGATGATCGGCAGCGCCGTCAGCGAACCGGTCTTGCCCTTGACCGCCCCGTTGGTGAACTTCTCGACGTAGTCCTCGTTGACGCGCGCGGCGCGCTCGAGCAGGCGGCTGTGCAGGTAGAACACGTCGCCCGGGAAGGCTTCGCGGCCCGGCGGGCGACGCAGCAGCAGCGAGATCTGGCGGTAGGCCACGGCCTGCTTGGACAGGTCGTCGTAGATGATCAGCGCGTCTTCGCCGCGGTCGCGGTGGAACTCGCCCATGGTGCAGCCCGAGTACGGGGCGATGTACTGCATCGCGGCCGACTCGGAGGCGCTGGCGGCGACCACGATGGTGTGGGCCATCGCGCCGTGTTCTTCCAGCTTGCGCACCACGTTGGCGATCGAGCTGTTCTTCTGGCCGATCGCGACGTAGATGCACTTAACGCCGGTGCCCTTCTGGTTGATGATCGCGTCGATCGCCACCGCGGTCTTGCCGGTCTGGCGGTCGCCGATGATCAGCTCGCGCTGGCCGCGGCCGATCGGGATCATCGAGTCGATGGCCTTGTAGCCGGTCTGCACCGGCTGCGACACGCTCTTGCGTGCGATCACGCCCGGGGCGATGGTTTCCACCGGCGCGGTCTGCGCGGTCGTGATCGGGCCCTTGCCGTCGATCGGCTCGCCCAGCGCGTTGACCACGCGGCCCAGCATCTCGGGGCCGGTCGGCACTTCGAGGATGCGGCCGGTGGTCTTGGCCACGTCGCCCTCGCGCAGGTGCTCGTAGTCGCCCAGCACCACGGCGCCGACCGAGTCGCGCTCCAGGTTCAGCGCCAGCGCGTAGGTATCGGCGCCGCTTTCGGAGGCGGGCAGCTGGATCATCTCGCCCTGCATCACGTCGGCCAGGCCGTAGATGCGCACGATGCCGTCGGACACGCTGGTCACGGTGCCTTCGTTGCGCGCCTCGGCACCGAGCTTGACCTTCTCGATGCGGGTCTTGATCAGTTCGCTGATTTCGGACGGGTTGAGCGTGGTGGTTGCCATTGTCTCGTTTCCTTGGAGGTGCGCCGCGACGTGCGGGGCACCGCTTCGATTTGCATTTCGGGATTGGGGATTCGGGATTGGGGATTCGGAGAGCAGGAACCTCGCCTTGTCGAATCCCGAATTCCGAATCCCGAATCCCGGCTTTACTGCCCCAGCTCTGCCCGCAGTCGCTCGAGCTTGCCCTTGAGCGAGCCGTCGATGACCACGTCGCCGGCGTCGATGACCGCGCCGCCGATCAGCGAGGCGTCGACCGCCGATTCGATCTCGACTTCGCGGCCGAAGCGCTTGCCCAGCGCGGCCTTGATGGCGTCGAGTTCGCCGGCGGGCAGATCCGTCGCCGAAGTCACCCGCGCCTTGACCACGCGCTCGGCGTCGGCGCGCAGTTCCTCGTACAGGCCGGCGATTTCCGGCAGCAGCACGAGGCGGCGGTTGTCGGCCAGCAGGGCGAGGAAGTTGCCGAACAGCGGCTGCGCGCCTTCCGGGGAAAGCAGGGCCACCGCGTCGGCGTCGCCGAGCTTCGGATTGCCGAGCAGGCCGGCGACCCGCGGATCGGACGCCACGTGCGCGGCGAAGCCGAGCGCAGCCGACCAGTCCGCGAACTTGCCGTCGTCGCGCGCGATCGAAAACGCGGCGCGGGCGTAGGGACGGGCGAGGGTGAGGGCCTGGCTCATCGATCAGGCCGCTTGCGCCGACAGCTGGGCGGCGAGTTCGTCGAGCAGCGCCTTGTGGGCGTTGGCGTCGATCTCGCGGTGCAGCAGCTTCTCGGCGCCGGTCACGGCCAGCGCGGACACCTGCTTGCGCAGGTCCTCGCGGGCGCGGTTGGCGGCGGCGTCGATCTCGCTCTGCGCCAGCGCCTTCTGGCGCGTGCCCTCGGCGATCGCCTCGGTCTTGGCGGCATCGACGATCTGGTTGGCGCGCTGGTGGGCCTGTTCGATGATCTCGTTGGCCTTGGCGCGGGCGACCTTCAACTCTTCGTTGACCTGGTCCTGCGCCTGGGCCAGCGCCTTCTGGCTGTTGTCGGCGGCGGCGAGGCCTTCGGCGATCTTCTGCTGGCGCTCCTCGATGGCCGCCATGATGTGCGGCCAGCCGAATTTCATCACCAGCCAGACGACCGCGAAGAACGCGATGCCCTGAATGACCAGAGTGAGGTTGGGTAGCATGGTGCTGTGCTCCTGGTGCCGGCGGCGGGCCGCCGGCTATGCCTGAATCGCGTGCTTGTCCAGCGGGTCGATCAGCCGCCGAGCGCGGCGAGCAGCGGGTTGGCGAACAGCAGCAGCAGGGCGATGGCGACGCCGATCATCGGCACGGCGTCGAGCAGGCCGGCGACGATGAACATCTTGGTCTGCAGCATCGGGGTCAGCTCCGGCTGGCGGGCCGCGCCTTCGATGAACTTGCCGCCGAGGATGGCGAAGCCGATCGCGGTGCCGAGGGCGCCGAGGCCGATCAGGAGGCCGGCCGCGATGACGGTGAACTTCAGCACTTCGGCGATGAGGACTGCGTTTTCCATGGTGTACTCCGGTTGAATCGTTTGGCTGTTGGATGGGAGGAACGAAAGCGGTGGTGCGGCCTAGTGGCTCTCGGCCGCCATGCTGAGGTAGACGATCGTCAGCATCATGAAGATGAAGGCCTGCAGTGTGATGATCAGGATGTGGAACGCGGTCCACGCGAAGCCCGAGATGAACTGCATCGCGCCCATCAGGTAGGTGCTGAAGTGGGCCAGCGACGAATTGAGCGTCATCAGCGCGATCAGGACGAAGATCAGCTCGCCGGCGTACAGGTTGCCGAACAGTCGCAGGCTCAGGCTGAGCGGGCGCACGCCCTCTTCGATCAGGCGCAGCAGCACGTTGGCCGGCGCCAGCAGGATCTTCATCGGCGCGCTTTCGGCGTGGAACGGCGCGGTGAAGATTTCTTTGGTGAACCCGCCCACGCCCTTGTGGCCGATGCCGAACACCTGGATCAGCAGGAACACGGCGATCGACAGGCCGAACGTGGTGTTGAGGTCGGCGGTGGGCACGGCGCGCAGGTAGGCGTGCGCGGGATCGTGGCCGGCGGCGACATAGCCGTTGGCCCAGGCCCACGGCAGGAAGTCCACCGGGATCAGGTCGATGAAGTTCATCAGGAACACGAGCACGAAGATCGTCAGCGACAGCGGCGCGATCGACTTGCTGCGGCCGTGGAAGGTCTCGCGCACCAGCCCGTCGACGAAGCCGACGATGATCTCGACCAGGGTCTGGAACTTGCCCGGCACGCCGGCGGTGGCCTTGCGCGCACTGCGGATGAAGAAAAACAGGAACAGCAGCGACAGCACCGCGGTGAAGAACAGCGTGTCGACGTTCAGGGTCATGAACTGGCCATCGCCCACGCTCACCTGCAGGTGTTGCAGGTGGTGGTTGATGTATTCGGTCGATCCGCCGGATTCGGGGGCCGGACTGCTGTTTTCAGGGATCACGCGTTCAACCCTTGCTGTGTGCGTCTTGCTTCAGGAAATTCAGTGCCAACAGGTAGGCCAGCAATCCCGCCACCAGGCCCACCAGCACCGGCAACGGCGGCAGGCGCCAGATCGCCAGTGCGGCCGCGAGTACCGCGATCGCGACCAACCACTTGCCCATCGCACCCAGCAACAGCCTGCCGAATGCGACCGGTGCCGGGACGATGCCGCCCAGCGCCACGACGGCGGAAAGCGCATTGCCCAGCACCAGTGCAAGCCCCCCCACCCCCACTGCCAGCGCCTCGCGCACTCCCTGTGCGAGGAACGCCGCTGCCAGCAGCGCGACGACCAGTCCCTGGACGGCCACCGCGCGCAGCGCTGCCCGGCGACCGGCGGCGATGGGATCGTGCACGCGAATCACCTGTTCAGCTTGCGGGACTTGCCGCAGAGGGCCGCAACGATCTGCCTTGTGCAAATCCCTCCTGCGAAGCCGCAGAAGTATAGCAGGGGCCGGATTTGGGCGGCAACCGCCAGAAGCCCCGATTCATCAAGGTATCGCGTGGGCGCCGGGCCTGCCCGGCGGACGCGGCCGATGGAACCTTTCGCAGCTGGCACGGTCAGTCTTTCAAGCCTGCATCCCAATTCCTCGTCGGATCCGCTGCAGGCCCCGAAGCCCCGGTTCTCTCCATGGCCGGGGCTTCCTCTTTACTTGGCGCGGCCGGTCGCGGCGGGAACCACCGGGCCGGCCGCCGCGCAAAACGGGGCACCCGGCCATCCGGGCGCCCCGTGCCCGTCACTTGATCAGCTGCACGTTGTCGATATAGGTATTGACCGTGTAGCTGGTGTTGGCGTGGTAGAGCCAGATCGCATCGAGCTTGACCGTGCTGGCGGTGATCGCGCCGTTGCTGTTGCCGGTCCAGGCGTACCACTGCGCGGAGTCGGACAGCTTCCATTCCACGTAGGTCCACTTGTTGGCGGTCAGCGCGCGCGAGGCCGAGCGCTCGGTGCCATCGCTGTCGTCGATGCCGACCGCCACCCTCATGCCGCTGCCCGCGGGATAGACCCAGAAGCCGATGCGGCCGCTGCGCGACAGCCCGGTGTTGCTGCCGGGGTTGCCGCTGCCCGACAGCAGGCGCACCGCCCACGACTTCGACGTGCTGCTGTTGTCGACCAGCCTGACCTGCAGCGAGCACGAGCCGTTGTGGCGGATGCTGCAGTTGCGCTTGGCGGTCGACGCTGTCGAGACCCCGGTGGTGCTGCCGGAATACGTCGGGCTGGTCACGAAGTGGCCGACGCTGCTCTCGAAGCTGTCGAGGATGGTCGTGGTGCCGGACGTCGGGTTGATCAGGCTGTAGTAGCGCGCCCAGTCCCAGTACTTGCCCGGGTCGGTGTGCGAGTTGTCGGTCAGGTTCTGGTGGCCGATGATGTCGTAGTAGGCATCGCTCAGGTCCGCCGTGGTGTACGAGCGCATCGCGCGCGTGCAGACGATGCCCGCGTAGCGCGCACACGATTGCCGGGTGATCGCCGCCGACGTGTTGTACATCGCGCTGGTGTACCAGTCGGGGTTGCTGATGTAGCCCTCGTGTTCGATGCCGATCGAATGCGGGTTGTGCGAACGCACGTGCCAGGCCTTGTTGTACTCGCGCACCATCTGCGTCACCTGTCCGTCCGAACTGCGGATCAGGTAATGCGCGCTGACCTGGGAGCTCGAGTTCTGGAACCACGAGATCGAGCCGGCGTAGCTGCCCTGCATGGTGTGGATGGCGACTTCGCGCACCGCCGTGCCGCTGCGCGAGGAGTAGTTGGGCGACGTCACCCAGCGCGCGCCGGGGAAATCCACGGTCGCCAGGCCCTGGACGTCGCCCGTGGCGGCGATCCCGTTGCCGGCGGGCTGGCGGGCAACCAGCTGTTCGGTACGCGGGTCGATCGCGAACGCTTCGGTTTCCACGACATCGTTGTCCGGGTCCAGCCGCACCAGCGGCGCGTTGAGCCTGACCAGCATGTCGGCGGGAAACGCCCGCTCCCATTCCACCGCGCGCTCGGGCACGCGAATACCGTTGTCGTCAACGCCGCGGTCCAGGCCGAGCAGCACGTCGAAGGCGAAGCTGGCGCGCGCATAGGCCTCGACGTCGCCAGTCCGGGTACCGAAGCCCGCATAGCGCTGCAGCGCCTGCGCCAGCGCCTCGTCGTCGCGTGCGGTGCCGCGCAGTTCGCGATCGAGCAGGACGGCCGCGGCGAGGATGTTCATCGCCGGATTGCGCTTGACCCGTTCGGGCGTGGTTCCCAGCAGCGCGGCCGCCTCGCCGACCTGGTCGGCGAAGCCTTCGCCCGCGTACAGGCCCATCACGCCCCAGGCGCGCGGCATGTCGCCGTGGCGCGGTTCGTCGCTGCGGTCGGGCCGCAGCTGGTGCCAGCGGCTCTGGCTGTAGGCCAGCGCTTCGAGCGTGCCCGCGGGAATGCGCGGGTAGCGCGTGTAGGCGGCGCGGAACATCGCCGGATAGTGCGAACGCTCGGTGCGGAGCAGCCTGTGTTGCGCCTGCAGGCTCCGTGCGAAATCGCCGGTGGCGCCGGCCTCGGCCAGCGCCCCGGCCTTGTCCGCCGCCGGGGCCGCCCCGTCGACCGCGACTGCCACGCCGGTCCCCGCGGCGCAGGCCAAGGCCAGTGCCGTCCAGATGACATGCTTCATCTTTGTTCTCTCCCTGATGGATTTCCCCTGTCCGGACTGGATACCCGCAGCGGCGGTCGTCCGGCATCTGGGGGAGACCCCAGAGCACGCGGTGGTGCGTCACAGTTCACCGCCCCGGTTCCCGGCTGGCCCCGACTGCCGCGCCGGGCGACCCCGATGGCATTCGGCGGGACCGCCGGCGTGTCACGCGGCGCACAGGGCGCAGGGCCTGTCGCCGGCTACTTCTTCTTCGGCAGGTACAGGTCGGTGATGGTGCCGTCGTAGGCCTCGGCGGCCATGCCCACCGATTCGCTGAGGGTGGGATGCGGGTGGATGGTGTGGCCGATGTCGGCGACCTCGCAGCCCATCTCGATCGCCAGTGCGGCCTCGGCGATCAGGTCGCCGGCGTGCACGCCGACGATGCCGGCTCCAACGATGCGCTGCGTGGCCTCGTCGAATACCAGCTTGGTGAAGCCCTCGGTGCGCCCCAGGCCGATCGCGCGCCCGGAGGCCGCCCACGGGAACTTGCCGACGCCGACCTTCAGCCCCTTTTCCTTCGCCTCGGTTTCGGTGACGCCGACCCAGGCGATCTCCGGGTCGGTGTACGCCACCGACGGGATCACCCGCGCCACCCATTCGCGCTTCTCGCCCGCCGCGACTTCGGCCGCGAGCTTGCCCTCGTGCGTGGCCTTGTGCGCCAGCATCGGCTGGCCGACGAGGTCGCCGATGGCGAAGATGTGCGGCACGTTGGTGCGCATCTGCGCGTCGACGTCGATGAATCCCCGTTCGCTCACGCGCACGCCGGCCTTTGCGGCATCGAGCTTGCCGCCGTTGGGCGTGCGGCCGACGGCAACCAGCACGCGGTCGAAGGTCTTCGTTTCCGGCTGGCTGTCGCCCTCGAAGGCGCAGGTGATCCCCTTCTTGTCCGCCTTGGCCTCGACCACCTTGGTCTTCAGGTGCACCGCGACGCCCTGCTTTTTCAGCCGGTCGGCGAGCGGCTTGACCAGGTCCTTGTCGGTGCCGGGCATGAGCTG
>DATCYC010000059.1:0-5157 GCA_036570525.1 Luteimonas sp. | reverse complement strand
TCCACCTGCTGGGCGAAGCCGCCGACGAGATCCTGCAGGGCTTCGCGGTGGCGCTGAAGAGGGGCATCACCCTCGACGACCTGCGCGACACGGTCGCGATCCATCCCACCAGCGCCGAGGAAGTGGTGCTGATGCGGTAGGTTTTGCGGAAGCGGTCGCGGGAAGGGGCCCGGGCTGTGTGCGGGAGCGGCCATGGCCGCGATGGATCACCCGGCCTCATCGCGGCCATGGCCGCTCCCACGATGTCGTGCGGGCGCCACGGGTTAGGATTCACCCATGGACACCTTCACCCTGCACCGCGGCACCGCGCCCCTGCTGGTCAGCGTGCCGCACGACGGCACCCGCATCCCGCCCGATATCGCCTCCCGGCTGAGCGACTCCGCCCGCCGCGTGCCCGACACCGACTGGCACATCGCCAAGCTGTACGCCTTCGCGCGGGGCATGGGTGCGTCGATGATCGTGCCGGTGCACTCGCGCTACGTGGTCGACCTCAACCGCGCCGAGGACGACGTCTCGCTGTATCCCGGCCAGAACACCACCGGCCTGTGCCCGGTCGTGCAGTTCACCGGCGAACCGGTGTACCTCAAGGGCGGGGAGCCGGACGAGTCGGAGGTGCGCGCGCGCGTCGAGCGCTACTGGCGTCCGTACCACGAGGCGCTGCAGGGCGAACTGGCGCGCATCCGCGCCGGGCATGGCCGCGCGGTGCTGTGGGAAGGCCATTCGATCCGCGGCGAGCTGCCGTTCCTGTTCGATGGCCGCCTGCCGGACATGAACCTCGGCACCGCGAGCGGCGCGAGCTGTTCGCCTGCGCTGCAGTCGCGCCTGGAGCAGGTGCTTGCGTCGCAGGACGACTACGGTTTCGTCGCCAACGGCCGCTTCAAGGGCGGCCACATCACCCGCCGTTACGGCGATCCCGGCAATGGCATCGAAGCGGTGCAGCTGGAAACCAGCCAGCGCGTCTACATGGACGAAGCCTCGTACGCCTACGACGACACGAAGGCAGCGCGCGCGCAGGGACTCATCCGCCGGTTGCTGGAGGCGACGCTGCAGGGGTGACGCCGCCGTCGCCACGGCTGCCGGCAGTGGATGGCCCTGGCTAGCGCCAGTGAATAGCCCGGGCTAAACCTCCAGTGTTGCCAAGTCGCCTTTTTCCTCGAGCCACGCCTTGCGGTCCCCAGCACGCTTCCTCGCCAGCAGCATGTCCATCAGCGAACGCGTCTGGTCGGCGTCGTCGATCGTCAGCTGCACCAGCCGGCGGGTGTCGGGATGGATGGTCGACTCGCGCAGCTGCGACGGATTCATCTCGCCAAGGCCCTTGAAGCGGGTCACGTTGACCGCGCCGGACATGCCCTTCTTGCGGTCGCCCTTCTCGCGCTCGATCTTTTCCAGCAGCAGGCGCTTTTCCTCCTCGTCGAGCGCGTAGAACACCTGCTTGCCAACGTCGACGCGGAACAGCGGCGGCATCGCCACGAAGATGTTGCCGGCCGCGACCAGCGCCGGGAAATGCTTGAGGAACAGCGCCGACAGCAGGGTGGCGATGTGCAGGCCGTCGGAATCGGCGTCGGCCAGGATCACGATCTTGCCGTAGCGCAGTCCGGAGACGTCGTCCTTGCCGGGATCGCAGCCGATCGCCACCGCGAGGTCGTGGACTTCATTCGAGGCCAGCACCCCGCCGGAGGCGACTTCCCAGGTGTTGAGGATCTTGCCGCGCAGCGGCAGGATCGCCTGGAAGTCCTTGTCGCGGGCCTGGCGCGCGCTGCCGCCGGCCGAATCGCCTTCGACCAGGAACAGCTCGGTGCGCGAGAGGTCCTGGCTGATGCAGTCGGCGAGCTTGCCGGGCAGGGCGGGGCCCTGGGTGACCTTCTTGCGGGTGATCTGCTTCTCGGTCTTGAGGCGCGCGCTGGCGCGCTCGATCGCCAGCTGCGCGATCTTTTCGCCGGTCGCGACGTTCTGGTTCAGCCACAGCGAGAACGCGTCGTGCGCCGCGCCTTCGACGAAGCCGGCGGCCTGGCGCGACGACAGCCGCTCCTTGGTCTGGCCGCTGAACTGCGGGTCGGTCATCTTGACGCTGAGCACGAACGCGACCCGGTCCCAGACGTCCTCCGGCGCCAGCTTGACGCCGCGCGGCAGCAGGTTGCGGAAGTCGCAGAACTCGCGCAGCGCATCGGTGAAGCCCGTGCGCAGGCCGTTGACGTGGGTGCCGTGCTGCGCGGTCGGGATCAGGTTGACGTAGCTTTCCTGTACCAGGTCGCCCTCGGGCACCCAGGCCACCGCCCAGTCGACGACTTCGGTGTCCTTCTTCTGCGCGCCGATGAACAGCTGCGGCGGCAGCAGTTCGCGGTCGACCAGCTCGCCGCGCAGGTAGTCGCTCAGGCCGTCCTCGTAGCGCCACTCGTTCTTCTCGCCGCTGGCATCGTCGAGCAGGCGCACGGTCAGGCCGGGGCAGAGCACGGCCTTGGCGCGCAGCAGGTGGCGCAGCGCGCGCAGGTTGAACTTCGCGGTGTCGAAGTACTTCGGATCCGGCCAGAAGCGCAGCCGGGTGCCGGTGTTGCGCTTGCCGACGCTGCCGACCACTTCCAGCTTCGAGGCGCGGTCGCCGTCGGCGAACGACATCCGGTATTCGTTGCCGTCGCGCTTGATGTACACGTCCAGCCGCGTCGACAGCGCGTTGACCACGCTGACGCCGACGCCGTGCAGGCCGCCGCTGAATGTGTAGTTCTTGTTGCTGAACTTGCCGCCCGCGTGCAGGCGGGTGAGGATCAGTTCCACGCCCGGGATCTTCTCCTCCGGGTGGATGTCGACCGGCATGCCGCGGCCGTCGTCGGACACCTCGCAGCTGCCGTCGGCGTGCAGCACCACGTCGATCTCCCGCGCGTGTCCGGCCAGGGCCTCGTCGACCGCGTTGTCGACCACTTCCTGGGCCAGGTGGTTGGGGCGGGTGGTGTCGGTATACATGCCCGGGCGGCGCTTGACCGGGTCCAGCCCCGACAGGACTTCGATGTCGGCGGCGTCGTAGCGTGCATTCATTCGTGTTCGGCTGGTCGTGCGGATCGAGCGCATAGCTTAACGATGCGCGGAGGTTAAAAGCCCGTTGTTCAGTGGCGAGCGGGGGGCGGCAGGCTAGCGTGCGACTCTCGCTGTGGGGGGCGATTGCCGGAAACACCACCAATTCTTTCGGGAGAACACCCATGAAGCAATCCAGGATCCTGCTTGCCGCCGTGATCACCGCCGCCTTCGCCGCTCCGGTGGCCCATGCCCAGTCGCAGACCGATGCGGCGCAGGCCGAACAGGCCGCGAAGCAGGCACAGGAGTCGGCGGAAGCCGCGGATGCCGCGGCCACCGCCGCCGAGGCGCAGGCCGAGGCGGCCGAGGACCAGGCGCAGGCCGCCGAAGGCCAGGCCACCACCGCCATGGATGCCAGCGACGACGCGGCAGCGTCCGCCGGGCAGCCGGTCGAGCCCGAGGAGGAAATCGAGCCCGAAGAGGAAGAGAACTGAGGCTGGGCGGCCCTGCCGCCCGGTTCGATGGACACCGACGCCCCGGCTTGCCGGGGCGTTTTTCGTCGTGGTCCGCTGGCGGCGACGCCGCGGAAGCCGCGTTTTTCGGCCGACAGGCTCCCGGGGCCGCGTCGAACCGGTAGAATGCGGATTTCCAGCGACCTGTCGATCCCATGACCTCCCCTGGCTCCGTCACCCCGCTCGTTTTCGTCACCGGCGGCGTGGTGTCCTCCCTCGGCAAGGGCATTGCCGCGGCTTCCCTGGCGGCCATCCTCGAGGCGCGCGGCCTGCGCGTGACGATGATGAAGCTCGATCCATACATCAACGTCGACCCGGGCACGATGAGCCCGTTCCAGCACGGCGAGGTGTACGTCACCGACGACGGCGCCGAGACCGACCTGGACCTCGGCCACTACGAGCGCTTCGTCAACACCCGGCTGTCGGGCAAGAACTCGATCACCGCCGGCAAGATCTACGAGAACGTGATCCGCAAGGAGCGCGCCGGCGACTACCTGGGCGCCACCGTCCAGGTGATCCCGCACATCACCGACGAGATCAAGCGCTGCATCGACACCGCCACCAACGGTTACGACGTGGGGCTGGTGGAGATCGGCGGCACCGTGGGCGACATCGAATCCCTGCCGTTCCTGGAGGCGATCCGCCAGATCCGCACCGAGCGCGGCCCGGACAAGGCGCTGTTCATGCACCTGACCCTGGTGCCGTACATCGCCGCGGCCGGCGAGCTCAAGACCAAGCCCACCCAGCACTCGGTCAAGGAGCTGCGCTCGATCGGCATCCAGCCCGACGTGCTGCTGTGCCGCAGCGAGCAGCCGCTGCCCGACAGCGAGCGGCGCAAGATCGCCTCGTTCACCAACGTCTCGGAAAAGGCCGTGATCTCGGTCATGGACCTGGACAACATCCACAAGATCCCGATGTGGCTGCACGCCCAGGGCCTGGACCAGGTGGTGGCCGAGCGCCTGCGTCTGGACGACCGCGCCGCGGAGTCGGCCGACCTGTCCGAGTGGCTGGCCGTGGTCGAGGCCGCCGAATACCCGATCGACGAGGTCACCATCGGCATCGTCGGCAAGTATGTCGACCACAAGGACGCCTACAAGTCGGTCGGCGAGGCGCTCAAGCACGGCGGCATCCGCCAGCGCACCCGCGTGAACCTGAAGTGGCTCGAGTCGCAGGACATCGAGCGCGACGGCGCGGCGAAGGTGCTCGAAGGGCTGGACGGCATCCTGGTGCCCGGCGGCTTCGGCGACCGCGGCTTCGAGGGCAAGGTGCTGGCCGCGCAATACGCGCGCGAGAACGACATCCCGTACCTGGGCATCTGCTACGGCATGCAGGCCGCGGTGGTCGACGTCGCGCGCAACCTGGCCGGGCTGGAGGACGCCAACAGCACCGAGAACGACAAGCGCACCCCGCATCCGGTGATCGGCCTGATCACCGAATGGCGCACCCAGTCCGGCGAGATCGAGCGCCGCAGCGAAGGCAGCGACCTGGGCGGCACCATGCGCCTGGGCCTGCAGGAGCAGCGCATCAAGCCCGGCACCAGGGCCCACGCGATCTACGGCAAGGACGTGGTGGCCGAGCGCCACCGCCACCGCTACGAGTTCAACAACCGCTACCGCAGCCAGCTCGAGGAAGCGGGCCTGGT
>DATCYC010000058.1:0-3786 GCA_036570525.1 Luteimonas sp. | reverse complement strand
GACGAGGATGGCTGGACGCTGGCCGTCGACCTGCCCGCGGCCGACGTGCAGCGCCTGGCCGCCGGCGACGACGGCGCACCGCTGCGCGGCCTGCTGGTGGAGGAACCCGTCGCCCCGTAGTCCGCCTTGCGGCGAAGGGCGGCCTTGCTTCCGGGCGAACCCGGCCCGACCTTGTAAACTGTCCCGCACGCGGTCGCCCAGGTTGCCGCGCCACACCCCCGATTGGAGCTGGCATGGCCTGGAACATTCCCGGCAAGAACGATGACGGCGGGTCCGGAAAGGACCGTCGCAACCCATGGAAACCGCGTCGCGGCAACGGCGGCGGCCTCGGCGGCCTGTTCGACAACTTCCGTGGCATGTTCGACGGCGGTGGCGGCAGTCCGCTGCGCTGGGTCGGCCTGGCGCTGGTGCTGTGGCTGGCCTTCAACTGTTTCGTGCTGGTCGCCGAGCAGGAACGCGGCGTGGTGCTGCGCTTCGGCCAGTTCGCGCGGATCCTCGAGCCCGGCCCGCACTTCAAGCTGCCGTGGCCGGTCGAGCGCGTGACCAAGGTCGCCGCCACCCAGATCAAGACCTTCAGCGACAACGTGCCGATCCTGACCGCCGACGAAAACATCGTCCAGGTCGAGATCAACGTGCAGTACAACGTCGGCGACGCGCAGAAATACCTGTTCGGCACCCGCGACGCCGACCAGATGCTGCAGCAGGCGGCGCTGTCGACCGTGCGCGAACAGGTCGGCCGCTCCAACCTCGATACCGTGCTCGGCGCCCGCGAGGCGCTGGCGGTGTCGGCGCGGAAGATGCTGCAGGCCTCGCTCGATGCCTACCGCACCGGCCTGTTGGTCACCGAGCTCAACCTGCCCAACGCGCGTCCGCCCGAAGAGGTCAAGCCCGCGTTCGACGACGTCAACAGCGCGCAACAGGACAAGGACCGCCTGATCAGCGAGGCCGAGGCCTACGCGGCCAAGATCGTGCCCGAGGCGCGCGGCCAGGCCGCGCGCGTGCGCACCGTGGCCGAGGGCTACAAGACCGCCGAGATCGCCCGCGCCACCGGTGATGCCGAACGCTTCACCCTGCTGCTCGACGAGTACCGCGGCGCGCCGGAGGTTACCCGCAAGCGCCTGTGGCTGGAGACCGTGCAGCAGGTGCTTGCCGACAACCGCACCATCGTCGGCGATGGTCGCCAGTTGATCTACGTCCCGATGGGCAAGGCCGGCAGCGCGTCATCCTCGGCGCCGCCGCTACTGACGCCGGACATGGTCGCCCCGACCGTCAACGCCGACAACGACAGCGACATCCGCCCCAGGCGCAATCCGCGCAGCGGCGAGGAGGCCGGCCGATGAGACTCAATATCCTGATCCCACTGGTGCTCGTGGCGCTGTTCGGGCTGATGGGCTCGATCTACGTGGTCGCCGAAGGCCACACCGCGATCGTGCTCAACCTCGGCCGCGTCGCCCGCAGCGACATCGGCCCGGGCCTGCACTTCAAGTGGCCGCTGATCGAAAGCGCGCTGGTGTTCGACCGCCGCCTGCACGTGCTCGACGCCACGCCGGAGCGCTACCTGACCTCGGAGCGCAAGGACGTGTCCGTGGACTTCTTCGCCGTGGGCATGATCGAGGACGTGCGCGCGTTCTACCGCGCCACCGGCGGCGCCGGCCCGGCCGCGGAGGAAATCGCCGTGATGCGCCTGGCGCCGATCATCAAGGATTCGCTGCGCAACGAGATCAACTCGCGCACGCTGTCCGAAGTAGTGTCCGGCGACCGCTCCGAGGTGATCGAGCGCCAGCTCGACAACATCAACGTCGGCGCGAAGAACATCGGCATCCGCATCGTCGACCTGCGCATCAAGAAGATCGACCTGCCCACCGACAGCACCGTGATCCGCGACGTGTACCGGCGCATGAGCGCGCAGCGCCAGCAGGTGGCCAGCCGCCTGCGCGCCGAGGGCGAGGAGCAGGCGCAGACGATCCGCTCCGAGGCCGACCGCGAACGCACCGTGATCCTGGCCGAGGCCGAGCGCGACGCGCAGAAGCTGCGCGGCGAGGGCGACGCGCAGGCCACGCGCATCTACGGCGAGGCCGCCGGCCGCGATGCCGGCTTCTATGCCTTCCAGCGCAGCCTGGAGGCGTACCGCGCGGCGTTCGAGGGCGGTGACAGCGTGATCGTGCTCGACAGCAGCGATCCGTTCCTGCAGTACATGCGCAACGACAGATAAGTGATGTCGGACCTGTGGACGGCGCTGTGCCTGGTCGCGGTACTGGAGGGGCTGGTGCTGTTCGCCTTCCCGGACGCGTTCAAGCGCATGGCCGAGCAGATGCGGGCGATGGAAAGCCGGCAGCTGCGCGTGGCCGGCGCCATCGTGCTCGTGGCGGGGCTGGTCGCGCTGTACCTGGGCCGGGGTGTCGCTTCCTGATCGTCATCCCCGCGAAGGCGGGGATCCATGGACGTTGGGTTCGGTCGCGGGGAAGAGCTCGCGGCTGAAGCCGCTCCCACAAGAGCCGGGATGCCTGCCCGCGCCACAAAGCCCGTGCCTGCGGCCGCCGCTGGCCTGCGGGCAGCGAAACCCGGATAATGCACAAAAGCCGGACGGGCAGGTTCTCCAGGGAGCCGACCGCCGGCTTTTTCCGCGTGTGGGCCAGTCCGGATCGCGGCGGCAGCCGCTCCACCAATTCGCAGCAGGAGTCTTGCAATGGGTCAGTCAGTGGTGGTGCTCGGCGCGCAGTGGGGCGACGAGGGCAAGGGCAAGATCGTCGACCTGCTGACGCAGGACATCGGCGCGGTGGTGCGCTTCCAGGGCGGCCACAACGC
Organism: Luteimonas sp.; assembly: GCA_036570525.1. Lineage (GTDB taxonomy): Bacteria > Pseudomonadota > Gammaproteobacteria > Xanthomonadales > Xanthomonadaceae > Luteimonas. Next base: position 981 of record DATCYC010000058.1, on the reverse strand, counting down.
CGGCCACACGCTGGTGATCGGCGGCAAGAAGACCGTGCTGCACCTGATCCCCTCGGGCATCCTGCGCGACGACGCGCTGTGCCTGATCGGCAACGGCGTGGTGCTCTCGCCGGCGGCGCTGATCAAGGAGATCGGCGAGCTGGAGGAGGCCGGCGTGGAGGTGCGTTCGCGGCTGAAGATCAGCCCGGCCACGCCCCTGATCATGCCGTACCACATCGCCCTGGACCAGGCGCGCGAGAAGGCCGCCGGCGGCAAGGCCATCGGCACCACCGGCCGCGGCATCGGCCCGGCCTACGAGGACAAGGTCGCGCGCCGCGGCATCCGCGTGGCCGACCTGCATTACCCCGAGCAGCTGGCCGAACTGCTGCGCACCGCGCTTGATTACCACAACTTCGTGCTGACCAAATACCTCGGCGCCGACCCCGTCGACTACCAGCAGACGCTCGACGAGGCGCTGGCGTTCGGCGAATACGTCGAACCGATGAAGTCCGACGTCGCCGGCATCCTCCACGACCTGCGCAAGCAGGGAAAGAAGGTGCTGTACGAAGGTGCGCAGGGCGCCTTGCTCGATATCGACCACGGCACCTATCCGTACGTGACGTCGAGCAACACCACCGTCGGCGGCGCGCTGGCCGGCACCGGCGTGGGCGCGGACGCGATCGACTACGTGCTCGGCATCGCCAAGGCCTACGCCACGCGCGTGGGCGGCGGCCCGTTCCCGACCGAACTGCATGACGAAGTCGGCCAGGGCATCCGCGACCGTGGCCAGGAATACGGCGCATCCACCGGCCGCCCGCGCCGCTGCGGCTGGATCGACATCGTCGCGCTCAAGCGCGCGGTGGCGATCAACGGCATCAGCGGCCTGTGCATCACCAAGCTCGACGTGCTCGACGGCATGGACAAGCTGAAGATGTGCATCGCCTACCGCTACCGCGGCAAGGAAACCGAATACGCCCCGCTCGACGCCCAGGGCTGGGACGA
>DATCYC010000057.1:0-5795 GCA_036570525.1 Luteimonas sp. | reverse complement strand
CACCGGTCAGCAGCGCGGCCTGCCCTGCCCCGACCGCGACATGGGACGCATAGGCCGACAGCCCCACCGAGGCGGCGGCCAGGACGGCGCCGGCGAAGGCCAGCGAGCGCTGCGCGGCGCCCGGGCCCGGAAACGCGGCCGTTGAGGTGGAATCGATCACGCAACCCCCGGAAACGCAGCACGCCGGATAACAGCACGCCGGATAACAGCACGCCGCACCATGGGATGCGGCGTGCCAGTCGACATCATCGGGCAGGCGAGCCTACTTCAGGTTCCAGTAGACCTCGTACTCGCCCTCGGCGGTGAACGCCGGGTCGATGCCGTTCTTGTAGATCTCGTAGGGACGGCCGGTGACCTCCTCGCCCTGGGTCAGCGCCCAGGCACGCAGCGCGTTGCGGACGTTGTCGAGTCCGGCCATGAAGCCGGAGAAGTAGGCCATCGCCACGCGACCGGACTCGGTCTGCACGTACTCGACCGGCGCACCATCCGGAATCTCGACAACCAGCGGTTCGCCGGCGGCAACCACGGGGGTCTGGGTGTCGACGACGAACGTCGGCTCGTCGCCGTCCTGCTCGTCGGCGCTGGCGGCCTTCTCGTCCTCGTCCCTGGCGGCGGCGTCCCCGTCCTCGCCGGAACCGGCCTTGCGCACCGGCTGGGCGATGTCGAAGGTGTAGTTTTCGCGGCCGAGCTCTGTGGAGATGATGCGCATCGGGCCCGCGGCCACCAGGTCGTTGGCGGCCATGGTGCGCTTGATCCATTCCATGTTGGACTTCATCGAAGTCTTGATCGCCTCGTTGTCGCGCTCGATCGAGCCGGCCTTGACGACCAGCAGGTCCTCGGCCGGACGCTCCATGATGGACAGGCCGCGCATCCCGCTGCCTTCCACGGCGTAGTCGATGTTCGGAACGGAAGCCAGCATGTTGCTCAGGCGCGAAAGGCCCAGCTTCATGTCGTCGCCGACGTGGCGGCTGACGTAGAGGCCGGCATAGCGACCGATCAGGTTCCAGCCGTACTCGACGTCGTAGGTCTGGGTGATCTGGACGTTGCGCTTGATCGCGCCACGGCCGGTCGGGGTCAGGGTGAACTCGGTGACCTTGTCATGGCCGCGGCGCTGGTCCTCGATCGCGAACTTGACGCTCTTGTCCGGGACCGACTCGATCAGCTCCCAGCTGCCCTTGCCCACCTGCTTGACGTCCGACGTCCAGGTCAGCTTGGCGCCGACGCCCGACGCCGGGCCGGACAGTTCGAAATCCGCCTGCGGGTCGCGCAATGCCAAGGCGTTCCAGTCCGTGAAGCGGCGCAGGCTGTTGATGGTGTCGAACACGATCGTCATTTTGCGGTTGGTTTCAACGCTTTCACTCAGGTGCCGGCTTGACGGCAGGACAAGGGCCACGAGCAGCATCAGGGCAGCAACGATCGCAAGCGAAATCAGGATCTCGATGAGACGGGTCATTCAGGGTTCTCCAGGACCATTTCCGGCCGGGCCGGGCGCAGACGGGCAATCGTAGCAATTTGAGCGGGCACGAGCGAGACATCCGCGGGAGATGGGCGTGACGCGGCGGCCGCATGCACCCCACAGGGCACGCAGGGCGGGTCTTGACCGCCATCGCGGTGGCGGGCGGCGGCGTGGCGGGTCAAGACCCGCCCTGCGATCAGACCAGCTGCAGCTCGAAGGCCTTGAGCACGGCCCGGGTGCGGTCGCGCACGCCGAGCTTGCTGAGAGTGAGCGGCCGCTGCTTGCGCGCCACTGGCGCGCGCGTCCGCGAACGCCCGGCGCGCTGCGCCGGGCCGGGCATCCTGTCGATCAGACCAGTTGCAGCTCAAAGGCCTTGAGTACGGCACGGGTGCGGTCACGGACGCCGAGCTTGGACAGGATGTTCGACACGTGGTTCTTGATCGTGCCCTCGGCCACGCCCAGCGAGTTGGCGATCTCCTTGTTGGAGAAGCCCGAGGCCATCAGCCGCAGGATCTCGGTCTCGCGGTCGGTCAGCGGGTCGGGCCGGTCGAGGCTGACGAAGTCGTTGCGCATGTGCTCCAGGCCCGACAGCAGGCGCTGGGTCACCGCCGGCTGCACCAGCGAACCACCCTCGGACACGGTGCGGATCGCGCCGACCAGCTGCTCCAGCGAGACGTCCTTGAGCAGGTAGCCCTTGGCCCCGGCCTTCAGGCCGGCCAGCACCAGTTGGTCGTCGTCGAAGGTGGTCAGGATGATGGTCGGCGGCAGCGCGTTCAGGTGCGCCAGCGCCTGCAGCGCCTCGAGGCCGGACATCACCGGCATGCGCATGTCCATCAGCACCACGTCGGGCTTGACCTGCGGCACCAGCTCCACCGCCTGCCGGCCGTCGTTCGCCTCGGCCACCACCTCGATGCCGTCGTCGAGCGCCAGCAGCGAGCGGATGCCCTGCCGTACCAGGGTTTGATCGTCCACCAGACAGACGCGGATCATGTCGTTGCCTCCCAATCCTTCGAGCCATGGCGCCCCGCGCACGGGATGCCCGCGGTGCAGGATGCACCCTCAACGGCCGCGCCGCATGCCGGCGCCACGCCGCTCACGTCGCCGCAACCGGTCGCGTCGGCACGGGCTTGCCGAGCCCTGCCCCGCTCCCGCGCGGCAGGCGCAGGCTCAGGGCGAAGCCCTGCCCCGGCGCGGATTCGACTTCCAGTTCGCCACCGTACGTCGCCAGCCGCTCGCGCATGCCGGCCAGGCCGTTGCCGGCGTTCGGATTCTCGGTGCCCCGACCGTCGTCGCGCGCCTGCAGGCGGATCGCATCGCCGTCCCAGGCGTAGCGCAGCCGCAGGATCTGCGCCTGCGCGTGCCGCACCGCGTTGGTGATGATCTCCTGGGTGCAGCGCAGCAGCACGTGGGCGCGCTCGGGGTCGTCGAGCAGGAACGGCTTGGGCATGACCATGTCGATGCGCAGCCCCGGCACGTTGTCGGCCAGCGGCAGCAGGGTCGCGGACATGTCGATCGCATCGTTGCCGCGGATCTGGCTGACCGCCTCGCGCACGTCGCTCAGCAGCAACCGCGCCAGGGTGTGGGCCTGGCCGACGTGCTCGTGCGCCTTGCCCTCGGTGATGTGGCTGGCGACTTCCAGGTTCAGGCTCAGCGCGGTGAGATGGTGGCCCAGCAGGTCATGCAGCTCGCGCGAGATGCGGGTGCGTTCGTTGACGCGCGCGCTCTCGGCGAGCAGCGCGCGGGTGGCGCGCAGCTCGGCATTCAGCCGGCGTTGCTCATCGCGGGCCTGGGCCTGCTGGCGCGCGACCATGCTGGTCACGAACACGAATCCGGCGAAGCCCACGTACAGCACCGCCTGCATCAGCGCCTCGAACCACGAGAACCCGAGCGCGCGCATGTAGACCGGCACCACCACCAGTTCGCTGAGCGTCAGCACGGCAATGCCGACCGACAGCGGCAGCAGCCAGGGCAGCACGCAGGCCACCACCATCAGCAGGATGCTGCCCAGGCCGCTGCCGCTGTAGTAGCTGATGCCGATGGCGCTGCCGGTCAGCAGCACCAGCAGCAGGTAATCGAGCGCACCGGCCCGGCGTGCGCTCAGCGCCCGGGTCAGCCAGGCGTAGCTGAAGCCGAAGATCGCCCAGGCCAGCCAGGCCTGCCAGCCCAGCGCCGCGGCCACCACCAGATCGTCGCCCTGCTCCACCGGAAGCGACAGCAGCAGCAGCGGCAGCCCCACGACGGCCCACGTGAACAGGCCGGCGAAGCGCAGCAGGCGGCTGTGGTCAAGGTGCGTGAACATACCCCATGGTAGGCGCAAAGCGGCGGGAAACGACCGTCCGAAAGTCATGCCGGCGACAGTCGCGGAAGTCGCCCCCGCGGGCCGGCCGTGCGATAATCGCGGCCGTGGCCAAGCGCCCGTTTCGTTATATCCGGCCGATGCCGCACTTTTGAAGCAAGGGAGTCAGGAATGTCGATTGTCGTCCGCGACGTGCGCGAGCACGAGCTGGATTCCATCCTTGCCCTGAACAACGCCGCCGGCCCCGCCATCCTGCCCCTCGATGCCGCGAGGCTGCGCTGGTTCTTCGACACCGCCGAGTATTTCCGCGTCGCCGTGCGCGACGGCACGCTGTCGGGCTTCCTGGTGGGTTTCGGCTCCGAAAGCGGCCATGACAGCAGCAATTTCCGCTGGTTCGGCGAGCGCTACGAGCGTTTCTTCTACATCGACCGCATCGTGGTGGCCACCCGCCGCCGCGGCGGCGGCCTGGGCCGCGCGTTCTACGCCGACGTGCAGAGCTACGCCGAACTGCGCTACCCGCAGATGGCCTGCGAGGTGTTTGTCGAGCACGACAGCGACCCGGCACGCGTGTTCCACGGCAGCTTCGGCTTCCACGAGGTCGGCCAGCACGTGATGCCCGGGACCGCCGACGAGCCGTCCGGCATCCGCGCCTCGATGCTGATCAAGGAACTGTGCAGCTACGCCTGGGTGCGCGAACACTACGGCGACCAACTGCCCAGCGCCCCGTGGCTGACGCAGCCGCGCCCGCCGGCCCCCGCGCCCCACCGCGCGACGGGAACCTGAGCGTGGCACCGCCTTCGGCATCCCCGGCCCACGACTACGAGCCCGCCGGCGAACTCAAGATCGGCCAGGTCGGCATCGCCAACCTGCGCGTGCGCACCCTCGACGTCGCCCGGCTGGCCGCGGAAATGGCCGACCGGGTCAAGCGCGCGCCCAAGCTGTTCGCCCGCGCCGCGGTGATCGTCGATTTCGGCGGCCTGGCCTCCACCCCGGACGCCGCCACCGCCCGCGCCCTGCTCGACGGCCTGCGCGAAGCCGGCGTGCTGCCGGTGGCGCTGGCCTATGGGAGCAGCGACAACGAGAAGCTGTCGGTGGAGCTGGGCCTGCCGCTGCTGGCCAAGTTCCGCGCGCAGTACGAATCCACCGCCGGAGCGGCTGCAGGAGCGGCTGAAGCCGCGACCCCGGCAGCCCGGCAGCCAGTCGCGGCTTCAGCCGCTCCTGAAAAGGCGGAACCCAGGACCAGACCCGCCCCCGCCAGCCAGCCCGGCCTCATCCAGGCCACCCCGGTGCGCTCGGGCCAGCAGGTCTACGCCGACAACCGCGACCTGACCGTGCTGACCACGGTCGGTGCCGGCGCGGAGGTCATCGCCGACGGCTCGGTGCACATCTACGGCGCCCTGCGCGGGCGCGCGCTGGCCGGCGCGCAGGGCAACGAAAAGGCACGTATCTTCTGCCGTGCATTCCACGCCGAACTGGTCGCCATCGCCGGCAACTACAAGGTGCTGGAAGACATCCCGAAGGAACTGCACGGCAAGGCGGTGCAGGTCTGGCTGGAAAACGAAGAATTGAAGATCGCGGTGCTGGAGTGACCATTCGCCAACGACACCCCCACCCACGCCACCCGCTCCATCACGAACAACAACGAATCCCGGAGAAAATCCTTTGGCTGAAATCATCGTAGTCACATCGGGCAAGGGCGGCGTGGGCAAGACCACCACCAGCGCCTCCCTTGCCTGCGGCCTTGCCCGTTATGGCAAGAAGGTCGCCGTGATCGATTTCGACGTGGGCCTGCGCAACCTCGACCTGATCATGGGCTGCGAGCGTCGCGTGGTGTACGACTTCGTCAACGTGATCCAGGGTGAAGCCTCGCTCAGGCAGGCGATGATCAAGGACAAGCGTTTCGACAACCTGCACATCCTTGCCGCCTCGCAGACCCGCGACAAGGACGCGCTGACCACCGAAGGCGTGCAGAAGGTACTCGACGACCTCGCCGCCGACGGCTTCGACTACATCGTGTGCGACTCGCCCGCCGGCATCGAGAAG
>DATCYC010000056.1:0-1658 GCA_036570525.1 Luteimonas sp. | reverse complement strand
GCCGACGCCAGTCCGCCATCCACGCCCGCCGGGAGCGGCGGGCGCAGTCAAGAAAACGGAGCCCGCCATGAGCCGCAGCCATCCCCCCGTATCGATCATCGGTGCGCCCACCGACATCGGCGCCGGCACCCGCGGCGCCCGCATGGGGCCGGAGGCTCTGCGCGTGGCCGGCCTGGTCGAAGCCCTGGCCGCGCGCGGCATCGACGTGATCGACCGCGGCAACGTCGAGGGCCCGCGCAACCCGTGGCAGCCACCGGTCGAGGGCTATCGCCACCTCGACGAAGTGGTGGCCTGGAATCGCGCCGTGCTCGAAGCGACCACCCGCGAGCTCGATGCCGGCCGCATGCCGATCATGCTCGGCGGAGACCACTGCCTGGCCATGGGTTCGATCACGGCGGTCGCGGCCCACTGCCGCAAGCACGGCAGGAAGCTGCGGATCCTGTGGCTGGACGCGCACACCGACTTCAACACCAGCGACATCACGCCCTCGGGCAACGTCCACGGCATGCCGGTGGCCTGCCTGTGCGGCATCGGCCCCGACGTGCTGACCTCGCTGGGCGGGCACGTGCCCGAGATCGAACCGGCGCAGGTGCGCCAGATCGGCATCCGTTCGGTCGACCAGGAGGAGAAGCGCCTGGTCAAACAGCACGGACTCGACATCTACGACATGCGCTACATCGACGAGGTCGGCATGAAGCAGGTGATGGAGGAGGCGCTGGCCGGCCTCGACGCCGACACCCACCTGCACGTGAGTTTCGACGTCGACATGCTCGACCCGTCGATCGCGCCGGGCACCGGTACCAAGGTCCCGGGCGGGGTGAACTACCGCGAGGGGCAGCTGATCATGGAAATGATCGCCGACAGCGGACGCATGGGGTCGCTGGACATCGTCGAGGTCAACCCGATCCTGGACGCCGGCAACGCGACCGCCGAGCTGGCGGTGGACCTGGTCGAAAGCCTCTTCGGCAAGTCGACCCTGATGCGCGACTAGCGCATCAGGGTCGTCTCCGCGAAGGCGGGGACCCATACAAGGAAAGCGCGCGACGGGCTCGTGCATCCCGCCGGGCGAACATGATGCCCGGCTGACCGGAAGCGCGTCCTCGCGCGGCCAAGCCGCCGGATTGCACGCGGCATTCACACCCGGATGGGGTTTCATTCACGACACGGGCCGCAGACTTGCCCTGCGGCCCACCCCATTCGTACAGGAGAGTTCCATGAAGCGCATCATCCCCCTTGCCCTGCTCGCGCTGTTTTCCGCCAACTTCCTGGTTGCCTGCAACACGGTGAAGGGTGCCGCCAAGGACGTGCAGAAGGTCGGCCAACAGGTCGAAGAAGCCGCCGACGATACCGGTGCGACCGATCCGCGCTGACGCAACGACGATCCGTGCTTGTCGCGGAACGAGAGAGGGGCCGGCATTGCCGGCCCTACTGATTCGCGCAGTTCGAGCGACGACGGGTCGGCAATCGCCGGCCCGTCGTTTTTGTGTTTCCGGGTTTTGCCGTTCGCTCTTGCAGGAGCGGAGCGCCTAGCGCGGGTCCGGCACGAAGCCGCCCGGAAACGCGCGCGGCGCCTGCGCGACCGGCCGACGTGGCCATCCTTCGCGCGGCAGGATGCCGAGCGCGGCCAGACGCCGCGGCGTGTCGTAGCGCAGCTCGGT
>DATCYC010000055.1:0-5425 GCA_036570525.1 Luteimonas sp. | reverse complement strand
CGGCTGCGGGTTCGGGCTCGGATTACGGTGTCGGCGCGGATTCGGCCGCTGCCTGCTCCGGGGCGGCCGCTGGGGTCGGTGCGGTGGGCTCGCGGACGATGGTGTTGGACGGCGCCGCTGACGGCGCCTGGATCGGCGGCTGCGCCGGCGCGGCCACGGTCTCCGGCGCGTCGAGCAGCGCCGAGTACTCGCGCACCAGCCGCCCCTGCCCCCAGTCGACCTCGAGCAGGAACGTCAGCAGCGACGCGTTGATCGGCTCGGCGCTGGTGACCCGGATCACCGGCCTGCCCTGCGGGTCCAGCGCCACGGTGAACTGCAGCCCGCTGACCGTGCTGTCGGGCGGCTCCAGGCCGACCCGCGCGAAGGTCTCCGGCGAGGCCAGCCGCGCCTGCAGGTTCTCAAGCTCGCCCGGATCGCTGGAAATGATCGCGATCTCCGCCAGCAGCGGTTCGCCGCGCTCGGACTTGACGGTGATCTGCCCCAGCCCGAGCGCGAACGCGGGCATCGCCAGCGCGGCGAGTACCAGCGCCAGCAGCAGCAACCATGCCTTGTGCAGTGTCCTGGTCACGCCTTTCCCCCGGTTCATGGCCCCGACTCTAGCCGCCGCGCACGTCGATCCGCAACGCTTCAATCTTCGGCCGCCACCAGTTCGGCGATCTGGACCGCGTTCAGCGCCGCACCCTTGCGGATGTTGTCCGAGACTACCCACAGGTTGAGCCCGCGCTCGTGCGACAGGTCCTCGCGGATGCGGCCGACGAAGACCGCGTCGTTGCCCGAGGCGTGCGTGACCGGCGTCGGATAGCCGCCGTCGGCGGGCTCGTCGACCACCTCCACGCCCGGCGCGGCCTGAAGCAGTTCGCGCGCCCGCGCCGCGGTGAGCTTGTCGCGGGTCTCGACGTTCACCGCCTCGGAGTGGCCGTAGAACACCGGCACCCGCACCACGGTGGCATTCACGCCGATCGTGGCGTCGCCGAGGATCTTGCGGGTCTCGTGGACCAGCTTCATCTCCTCGCTGGTGTAGCCGTTGGTGTCGAAGTCGCCGCCGTGCGGGATCACGTTGAAGGCGATCTGCACCGGATAGACCTCCGGCTCGACCGACTGGAAGTTGAGCAGGCCGGCGGTCTGGCGGCCGAGTTCCTCCAGCGCCCTGCGCCCGGTACCCGACACCGACTGGTAGGTGGCCACGTTGATGCGCTCGATCCCGGCCGCGCGATGCAGCGGCGCCAGCGCGACCATCAGCTGCATGGTCGAGCAGTTGGGGTTGGCGATGATGCCGCGCGGGCGTTGTTTCGCGGCTTCCGGGTTGACCTCGCTCACCACCAGCGGCACGTCGGCGTCCTGGCGGAAGGCCGAGGAATTGTCGATCACCACCGCGCCCGCGGCGGCGAACTTCGGCGCGTACTCCTTCGAGACCGCCCCGCCGGCGGAGAACAGGGCGATGTCGACGCCGGCCGGGTCGAAGCTCGCCAGGTCATGGACCAGCACCTCTTCGTCGCCGAAGGCCACGTACCCGCCCGCCGACCGCTCGCTGGCCAGCGCGACGATCTCGCCCACCGGGAACCCGCGCTCGGCCAGCACCGACAGCATCACCTCGCCCACCGCGCCCGTGGCGCCGACTACCGCAACCTTGTATTGCCTGCTCATCGATTCGTCCTGCCGTTGTACCGCTGTCGTTCTTGCAGGAGCGGCGGAAGCCGCTCCTGCAGGGTCATGTCCCGCCGGGGATCCGCGGCGCTACCTCGCCCACGTCGCCGCACTGCGCGCGGTGGCGCAGGGCCTGGTCCATCAGCACCAGCGCCAGCATCGCCTCGCAGATCGGCGTGGCGCGGATGCCCACGCAGGGGTCGTGGCGGCCGGTGGTGACGATCTCCACCGCCTTGCCGTCCACGTCCACGCCATCGACCGGCAACCGCAGGCTCGAGGTCGGCTTGAACGCCACCGAGCACACCACCTGTTGGCCGCTGGATATCCCGCCGAGGATGCCGCCGGCGTGGTTGGAGCGAAACCCGTCCGGCGCCATCGCGTCGCGGTGCTCGCTGCCCCTCGAAGCGACGGAGGCGAACCCATCGCCGATCTCCACGCCCTTGACCGCGTTGATCGACATCATCGCCGCGGCCAGTTCCGCGTCGAGCTTGCCGTACACCGGCTCGCCCCAGCCCGGCGGCACGCCGTCGGCCACGACCGCGACGCGCGCGCCGACCGAGTCGCCGGACTTGCGCAGGGCGTCCATGAACGTTTCCAGCTCCGGCACCTGCGCCGCATCCGGCCAGAAGAACGGATTGCCTTCGACCGCACTCCAGTCGTGCGAACGCGGCACCACGTCACCGATCTGCGCCAGATGCCCGCGCACGCACACGCCGAAGCGCTCGGCCAGCCACTTCTTCGCGATCACCGCCGCCGCCACCCGCATCGTGGTCTCGCGCGCCGACGAGCGTCCGCCGCCGCGCGGGTCGCGGGTGCCGTACTTTTGCCAGTACGTGTAGTCGGCGTGGCCGGGCCGGAACTGCTGCGCGATGCGGTCGTAATCCTTGCTGCGCGCGTCGGTGTTGCGGACCAGCAGCGCGATCGGCGTGCCGGTGGTCCGTCCCTCGTGCACACCGGACAGGATCTCGATGGCATCGGCTTCGTGCCGCGCCGAAGTGTGCCGCGTGCGCCCGGTCGCGCGACGCGCAAGGTCGTGGGCGAAGTCGCCCGCCGCGATCGCGATGTCCGGCGGGCAGCCATCGACCACGCAGCCGATCGCCGGCCCGTGCGATTCGCCGAAGGTGGTGACCCGGAACAGGTGTCCGAACGTGTTCAAGCGCACCCTGCCCTTGCGGCCACGACGCTCAAAACAGCGCGCCCGTCGCCTCTGCCACGCGCGTCTCGCGGGCGGCGGCCAGCTCGCCGATGCGCGCGTGGTGCTGGATCAGCTCGGCGCATTCGATCGCGAAGATGCCCATCTGCCCGACCTTGAACTCGATCCACGCGAACTCGACGTCCGGCAGCAGCTTCACCAGCGCGCGCTCGGACTCGCCGACCTCGCAGACCAGCAGCCCGTCCTCGCTCAGGTGCAGCGGCGCATCGCGCAGGATCTTCAGCACCAGGTCCAGGCCGTCGTCGCCCGCACGCAGGCCCATGTCGGGCTCATGGGAATACTCCTTCGGCAGCGCGTCGGTCTCGTCGTTGGTCACGTAGGGCGGGTTGGTGACGATCAGCTCGTAGTGCCGGCCGGACAGGCCCGCGAACAGGTCCGACTTGAGCAGCTTGACGTTGCCGGCCTGCAGCCGCGCCTTGTTCTCCGCGGCCAGCGCCAGCGCGTCGTCGGACAGGTCCACCGCGTCCACCTGCCAGTCCGGGTTGTAGTGCGCCATGGCGATGGCGATGCAGCCCGAACCCGTGCACAGGTCCAGCGCGCGACGCACTTCGCGCCCGCCCAGCCAGGGCTCGAAGCCGGCCTCGATCAGCTCGGCGATCGGCGAGCGCGGCACCAGCGCGCGCGGGTCGCTGATGAAGCTCAGGCCGGCGAACCAGGTCTCACCGGTCAGGTAGGACGCCGGGATGCGCTCCTCGATCCGGCGCAGGAACAGCGCCAGCACTTCTTCCTTCTCCGCCAGCGTCACGTGCGCCTGCCCGTAAGCCGGGCCAAGGTCGTGCGGCAGGTGCAGCGCATGCAGGACCAGCTGGGTGGCCTCGTCGATCGCGTTGTCGTAGCTGTGGCCGAACGTCAGCCCCGCCGCATTGAAGCGGCTGGCGCCATAGCGGATCAGGTCGATGATCGTGTGCAGTTCGTCGGTCATGGCGGCACGCGGGCGCGGCTGGGCTGCCGGGCCGGGAAGTATAACGGTGGCGCGGTTATCATGGCCGCACTTCAAGTATTGCGTGAACAACGCCTCCGCCATGTTCAATCGGACTACCCTGATCATCCTGGTCGTCGCCCTGGCCGCCGGCCTCGGCCTGCTGGCCTCGCAGAAATTCTTCGCCGGGCAGGCGCCCGCCGGGCCGGCGATGGAGACCGTCACGCTGTTCCCGCAGCCGCGCGAACTGCCCGCGTTCTCACTGCGCCAGTCCGACGGCACCCAGCTGGTGCCCGGCGAACTCAAGGGCCACTGGACCCTGGTGTTCCTGGGTTTCACCTACTGCCCCGACGTCTGTCCGACCACGCTGGCGGAACTGGCGCAGGCGCAGAAGCAGTGGGAAACGCTGCCCGAATCGACCCGCCCGCGCGTGCTGTTCGTCTCCGTCGACCCCGAGCGCGACGACCCCGACCGCATCGGCGAGTACGCGCACGCCTTCCATCGAGACAGCATGGCCGCGACCGCGGACGTGCCGGCGCTGGAGAAGTTCGCCAACTCGCTGGCACTGGTGTTCGCCAAGGTGCCGGCACCCGAGGGCGCCCCGCCCGACAGCTACACCATCGACCACTCGGCCACCATCGCCGTGCTCGACCCGCAGGGCCGCATGGCCGGCATCATCCAGCAGCCGCTGCAGCCCAGGGCGATCGCGGCGGACCTGGCAGCACTGACGCAGGTGTCGTTCAAGTAACCCCAAGCACTCCCGGCGCCAGGGCCCCTCTCCCGCCCGCGGGAGAGGGGTTGGGGTGAGGGCCGGCTTTCCGCTTTCGTCACCAACGCCCCCGCCGCTGCCTTTCGGATACAACACCCCGCATGAGCCTGGTCACCACCCTCACCCACGTCCTCCCGCACCGCCTGCTGTCCTCGCTGGCGCGCCGCCTGGCCTACTCCGACAACGCGCGGCTCAAGCAGTGGCTGATCGACACGGTCACGGCGAAGTTCGGCGTGGTCCTTTCGGAAGCCGCCAATCCCGACGCGACTGCCTATCCCACCTTCAACGCCTTCTTTACCCGCGCGCTGAAGTCCGGCGTACGCGTCGCCGACCCCGATCCGCGCGCCCTGCTGATGCCCGCGGATGGCCGCATCAGCCAGTGCGGCCCCATCGACGGAGGCCGCATCTTCCAGGCCAAGGGCCAGTCGTTCACCACCGCCGAACTGCTCGGCGACGAAGCCGCGGCGCAGCCCTTCGCCGACGGCCTGTTCGCCACCGTCTACCTGTCGCCGAAGGACTACCACCGCGTCCACATGCCCTGGACCGGAACTCTTCGGGAAACCGTGCACGTTCCCGGCCGGCTGTTCTCGGTGGGCCCGGACGCCGTGCGCAACGTCCCGCGCCTGTTCGCCCGCAACGAGCGCCTGGTCTGCCACTTCGACACCGACTTCGGCCCGATGGCCGTGGTGATGGTCGGCGCGCTGCTGGTGTCGGGCGTCGAAACCGTGTGGAGCGGCGAGGAGATTCCCGCCTACGGCAACGCAGTGACCGTCAAGGACTATCGCGGCGGACAGGATGGCGAACCGGTCACGCTGGAGCGGTTCGAGGAGATGGCGCGGTTCAACTACGGCTCGACGGTGATCGTGCTGCTGCCGGCGGG
>DATCYC010000054.1:0-2581 GCA_036570525.1 Luteimonas sp. | reverse complement strand
CCCCGCCCACGCCACCCGCTCCATCACGAACAACAACGAATCCCGGAGAAAATCCTTTGGCTGAAATCATCGTAGTCACATCGGGCAAGGGCGGCGTCGGCAAGACCACCAGCAGCGCCAGCCTCGCGTGCGGCCTCGCGCGCCGCGGCAAGAAGGTCGTCGTGATCGACTTCGACGTCGGCCTGCGCAACCTCGACCTGATCATGGGCTGCGAACGCCGCGTGGTGTACGACTTCGTCAACGTCACCCAGGGCGAGGCGTCGCTGCGCCAGGCGCTGATCAAGGACAAGCGCTTCGAGAACCTTTTCGTGCTCGCCGCCTCGCAGACCCGCGACAAGGACGCGCTGACCAGGGAAGGCGTGGAGAAGGTGCTCAAGGACCTGGCCGATGACGATTTCGACTACATCATCTGCGACTCGCCGGCCGGCATCGAGAAGGGTGCGTTCCTGGCGATGTACTTCGCCGACCAGGCCGTGGTGGTGGTGAACCCGGAAGTGTCCAGCGTGCGCGACTCCGACCGCATCCTGGGCCTGCTCGACTCCAAGACCAAGCACGCCGAGGACGGCGAATCGATCAAGGCCCACCTGCTGCTGACCCGCTACAACCCGCAGCGCGTGGACGGCGGCGAGATGCTGTCGGTGAAGGACGTCGAGGAGGTGCTCGGCCTGACGACGATCGGCGTGATCCCCGAGTCGGGCGACGTGCTCAACGCCTCCAACAAGGGCGAGCCGGTGATCCTGGACATGGAATCGGCGGCCGGCCAGGCCTACGACGACGCGGTTGCGCGGCTGATGGGCGAGGAGCGGCCCATGCGCTTCACCCAGCTGGAGAAGAAGGGCTTCTTCAGCAAGATCTTCGGGGGTTGAGGCATGGGAATGTTCGATTTCCTGAAGGCCAAGAAGAACACCGCCTCCATCGCCAAGGACCGCCTGCGCATCATCATCGCCCAGGAGCGCACCAACCGCGCCGGCCCGGACTACCTGCCGCTGCTGCAGCGCGAACTGCTGGAAGTGATCCGCAAGTACGTCAGCGTCGACGTCGACGCGGTGAAGGTGGACGTGGTCAAGGATGGCGAGCATGACGTGCTGGACATCTCGGTAGCGCTGCCCGAAGGGCGCGCGGCGCCGGCCTGATCCGGCCAGGCGCTGGCTCGGAGCCTGTAAGAGCCCTCTCCTTCAAGGACAGCCGATCCAAAGCCCTCCCCTTCAAGGGGAGGGTTGGGTGGGGATGGGTTTCCCGTCAGTTGCAGTGAACCTGTGCATGCACCCAACCGAAGCCCATCCCCACCCCAGCCCGTCCGGCCCGGTGCAGCGCGCCGGGCGTTCGATCGATCCGCGCGGCAGTGCCGCGCAAGCGGATCGCTCTCACCCCCTTGAAGGGGAGGGAGCAAAGCAAGGCAAGGGCGCTCCCCTTGAAGGAAAGGGAGCAGGGCAAGGCGAAGTACTGCGGCTGCGCGACATCGCATTCGCCGATGCCGCCGCCCTCCTCGCCCGCTACGACCTGCACTTGGAACACGTTCCCGACGACGCGCCAATCCCCGGCAGCTACTGGGGCGAGAGCGAAGCCGGCCTGATCGGCCCCACCGTGCATGCACGCAGCGACACGCCGGTGCACTCGCTGCTGCACGAAGCCTGCCACCTGATCGTGCTGTCGCCCGAACGGCGCGCGGCCGTACACACCGACGCCACCGATTCGGTCGAGGAAGAAGACGCGGTGTGCCTGCTGCAGGCGCTGCTCGGCGATGCGCTCCCCGGTGTCGGCCGCGCGCGCGTGCTGGCCGACATGGATGCGTGGGGTTACACGTTCCGGCTTGGCTCGGCGGCGGCGTACTTCGAACGCGACGCCGATGCAGCATGGGCGTGGCTGGTCGAGCGTGGCCTGGTCGCGGCCGACCGCACGCTGCGCCTGCCCGGCTGAGCGTCCTGTGGGGTGGCCAGGGCCGCTCCCACGGGGATTGCATTGCCGGATGCGGACTCAGGGCACCCGCGCCGGACCCAGGTCGAGCGTCACCCGGGTGCCGCGCGGCGCGCGCGGCTCGATCTCCAGCCGCCAGCCCAGGTGTTCGCACAACCGTGCGATCAGGTCCAGGCCGATGCCCGATCCATTGCGGCCGCCGTCGCCGCCGCGTGCCATGCGCGCGTAGATGACGCTGATTTCCTCCGGCGACATGCCGTGGCCGGGGTCCTCGATCACCACCACGCCGCCGCGCCCCAGCGCGATCGAGATCGTGCCGCGGTCGCTGTTCTCGATCGCATTGCGCAGCAGGTTGCCGATGGCGGCCTGCACGATGGCCAGCGGTGCCAGCAGTTCGCAGGCCGGCAGCGGCTGCAAGTCCAGCTGCAGGTCCTTGCCCGCGCACAGGTGGAGGTGGTCGTCGACGATCTCCGGAAGCAGCTGGTCGAGGCGGAAGTGGTCGCTGACCTGCGCCAGGCGCTGCGGATCCTTGGCCAGCACCAGCAGCAGCGACAGCAGCTGCTCCACCCCGCGCGCGGTGCGCAGGATGCGCGAGAGCTGGTTGCGCACCGCATCGGGCGTACCCGGCTGGTCGAGCGCCAGTTCGCTCGCACCCGCGATCACCGCC
>DATCYC010000053.1:0-15688 GCA_036570525.1 Luteimonas sp. | reverse complement strand
GATGGTGATGCCGGGCGACAACGTGAAGATGGCGGTGACGCTGATCAACCCGGTGGCGATGGACGAAGGCCTGCGTTTCGCGATCCGCGAAGGCGGCCGCACGGTCGGCGCCGGCGTGGTGGCGAAGATCATCAAGTGACGATTGGCCAGCCCGGCGCCCAGGCGCCGGGCGCCAGCCAATCGTCATCCCCGAATGCTTTGGTCGGGGATCCAGCGGTTGGCTTTGCAGGCGAACCCGCCCTGCAAAAAATGATCAAAACAGGCTTGCAATGATTTTGCCCGCCCCGCTATAATGTTCGACTACTTGGCGAATTGCCTCCGGCAGTCCGCGAAGACCGCGAAATGAGGCGCCGGATGCGCTTCGTTTTCGCCAGACACGGAAATGTCGCGTGGCAGAGCTCCACCCGCCCCGAAGTTCTTCGGGGCACACAGGGAGGGGCCAGCCGTCGCGTCTGCGATTCTCGAGTCTGGCGGACCGGGTGACCGGTCCGTTCTTTTGTTCAGGATACTGCCGAAGCCTGGATGTTGGCATCGGCAAGTCATTGTTTCCACGGGGTTTTGCGCACCCAGCCGCAAAACCTGTCGCTCTTTCAACGAAGGAACCTCCGTCATGGCGGACCAAAAGATCCGGATCCGGCTCAAGGCGTTCGATCATCGCCTGATCGACCGTTCGGCCAGCGAGATCGTCGAAACGGCCAAGCGGACCGGCGCGCAGGTGCGCGGCCCGATCCCGCTGCCGACCAAAATCGAGCGCTACACCATCCTGACGTCGCCGCACGTCGACAAGGACGCTCGCGACCAGTACGAAACCCGCACGCACAAGCGCGTGCTCGACATCGTCGACCCCAACGACAAGACCGTGGACGCGCTGATGAAGCTCGAGCTCGCGGCTGGCGTCGACGTCCAGATCAAACTGACCTGAGGCCTGCGACCATGACCGCGAAGAAGTATTCGTTGGGCATCGTCGGCCGCAAGGCCGGCATGAGCCGGATCTTCACCGAGGATGGCGTGTCCATCCCGGTGACGCTGATCGAGGCGACCCCGAACCGTATTACCCAGGTGAAGACCCCGGAAACCGACGGCTACAGCGCCGTGCAGGTCGCAGTTGGCGTCAAGCGTGCCGCGCTGGTCAACAAGCCCGAGTCCGGCCACCTGGCCAAGGCCAAGGTCGAAGCCGGCCGTGGCCTGTGGGAGCTGCGCGTGGCCGACGACAGGATCGCCGACTTCAGCGTTGGCGGCGAGATCAAGGCCGACATCTTCGAGGTCGGCCAGGTCGTCGACGTCGAGGGCGTGACCAAGGGCAAGGGCTTCCAGGGCACGATCAAGCGCTGGAACTTCAAGATGGGCGACGCGACGCACGGCAACTCGCTGTCGCATCGCTCGCCGGGCTCGATCGGCCAGCGGCAGACGCCCGGTCGCGTTTTCCCGGGCAAGAAGATGTCCGGCCACATGGGTGCCGTGCGCCAGAGCACGCAGCGCCTCGAGGTGGTCCGGGTCGACGCCGAGCGCGGCCTGATCGCGATCAAGGGCGCCGTGCCTGGCGCGCCGGGCGGCGACGTGATCGTCCGTCCGTCGAGCAAGGCATAAGGAGAGACGACGATGGAACTTGCCATCAGAAATAGCAAAGAGAAGCTGTCGGTTTCCGACGCCGTGTTCGGCCGCGAATTCAGCGAGGACCTGGTCCACCAGGTTGTCGTTGCCTACCGCAACGCGGGCCGTGCCGGCACCAAGGCGCAGAAGACGCGCTCGGAAGTCAGCGGCACCACCAAGAAGTCGAAGAAGCAGAAGGGCGGCGGTGCGCGTCATGGCGCGCTGACGGCCCCGATCTTCGTCGGCGGCGGCGTGACGTTCGCGGCCAAGCCGCGCAGCTTCGCGCAGAAGGTCAACCGCAAGATGTACCGCGCCGCGATCGCGGCGATCCTGTCGGAACTCAACCGCCAGGGCCGCCTGACGATCGTCGAGGCGTTCGACGTCGAGGCGAGCAAGACCAGCGGCCTGGTGTCGAAGCTGAAGGATTTCGAGCTCGGCCGCCGGCCGCTGATCGTGACCGAGGAAGCGTCCGAGCACCTGTACCTGTCCGCGCGCAACCTGCCATACGTCGAAGTTCGCGACGTGCAGGGCCTGGACCCGGTGGCGCTGGTGAGCGCCGACAGCGTCCTGGTCACCAGCGACGCGGTGAAGAAGATCGAGGAGTGGCTGGCATGAACGACGCCAAGCTCTACAGCGTGATCCGTGCGCCGCGCGTGTCCGAAAAGACCGCGCGCCTGCAGGAAATTTCCAACCAGTACGCGTTCGAAGTCGCGAAGACCGCGACCAAGGCCGACATCAAGTCGGCCGTCG
Source organism: Luteimonas sp. (assembly GCA_036570525.1). Taxonomy (GTDB): domain Bacteria; phylum Pseudomonadota; class Gammaproteobacteria; order Xanthomonadales; family Xanthomonadaceae; genus Luteimonas. Next base: position 13,348 of record DATCYC010000053.1, on the reverse strand, counting down.
AGCAGATTTTCAGCGTCGAGGTCCAGGCGGTCAACGTGGTGAACGTGAAAGGCAAGAACAAGGCCTTCCGCAACCGCCAGGGCACCCGCGGCGACTGGCGCAAGGCGTACGTGACGCTGGCCGACGGCCAGTCGATCGACGTGATGACGGTCAAGGCCTGAGGACGGACCGATGCCATTGATGACATTCAAACCAACTTCCGCCGGCCGCCGCAGCGCGGTGCGCGTGGTCACGCCCGACCTGCACAAGGGTGCGCCGCATGCGCCCCTGCTCGAGAAGCAGAGCAGGTCCGGTGGCCGCAACCACCACGGCCGGATCACCACCCGCCACATCGGCGGTGGCCACAAGCAGCATTACCGCATCATCGACTTCAAGCGCGACAAGGAAGGCATCCCGGCGCGCGTGGAGCGGATCGAATACGATCCCAACCGCACCGCGCACATTGCGCTGCTGTGCTACGTCGATGGCGAGCGTCGCTACATCATCGCGCCCAAGGGCCTGAAGGCCGGCGACCAGGTGATCGCGGGCATCGATGCGCCGATCAAGACCGGTAACACGCTGCCGCTGCGCAACATCCCGGTCGGCTCGACCGTGCATTGCATCGAGATGAAGCCGGGCAAGGGTGCGCAGATCGCGCGCGCCGCCGGGGCCGGCGTGCAGCTGGTCGCTCGTGAAGGCGTGTACGCGACGCTGCGCCTGCGTTCGGGCGAGATGCGCCGGGTGCCGGCCGAGTGCCGCGCCACCATCGGCGAGGTCGGCAACGTCGAGCACAACCTCCAGAAGCTGGGCAAGGCCGGCGCCAGCCGCTGGCGCGGCATCAAGCCGACCGTCCGCGGCGCGGCCATGAACCCGGTCGACCATCCGCACGGTGGTGGCGAGGCCAAGGCCGGCCAGGGCAACCCGCATCCGGTCACCCCGTGGGGCGTGCCGACCAAGGGCTACAAGACCCGCCACAACAAGCGGACGCAGCAGTTCATCGTGCGCGATCGCAGGAGCTAACCGACCATGGCACGTTCACTCAAGAAGGGCCCTTTCACCGACCACCACCTGGTCAAGAAGGTGGAAGCGGCGAGCAACACCAAGCGACCGATCAAGACCTGGTCGCGCCGCTCGATGATCCTGCCGGAAATGGTGGGTTACACGATTGCCGTGCACAACGGCAGGAACCATGTCCCGGTGCTGGTCAACGAGAACATGGTCGGCCACAAGCTCGGCGAGTTCGCACTGACCAGGACCTTCAAGGGTCATGGCGGCGACAAGAAGTCGAGGTAAGGAGATGACGACCATGTCCAACCAGAACGAGGCGAAGGCGATCCTGCGCAGCGCCCGCATCTCCCCGCAGAAGGCCCGCCTGGTCGCCGACCAGGTGCGTGGCCTGTCCGCCGAGCGCGCCGTCAACCTGCTGAAGTTTTCCGACAAGAAGGCCGCCCACCTGATCAAGAAGGTGGTGGAGTCGGCGATTGCCAACGCCGAGAACAACCAGGGCGCTGACGTCGACGAACTGAAGGTCAAGACCATCATGGTCGACGAAGGTCCGACGCTGAAGCGTTTCATGGCGCGCGCCAAGGGTCGCGGCACCCGCATCCTCAAGCGCACCAGCCACATCACCGTCGTCGTCGGCGAGGGGAACTAACTCATGGGTCATAAAGTTCATCCGACCGGCATCCGCCTGGGCATTTCCAAGGACTGGAACTCCAAGTGGTATGCCGGCAAGAAGGAATACGCCGGGTACCTGGCCGCCGACCTGAAGGTCCGCGAGATGCTGCGCAAGAAGCTGGCTTCGGCCGGTATCAGCCGCATCACGATCGAGCGTCCGGCCAAGACCGCGCGCGTGACGATCCACACCGCCCGCCCGGGCGTGGTGATCGGCAAGCGCGGCGAGGACATCGAGAAGCTGCGCAAGGAAGTAACCGACCTGATGGGCGTCCCGGCGCACATCAACGTCACCGAGGTCCGCAAGCCCGAACTCGACGCGCAGCTGGTCGCCGAGTCGATCGCGCAGCAGCTCGAGCGCCGCATCATGTTCCGCCGCGCGATGAAGCGCGCCGTCGGCAACGCGATGCGCCTGGGCGCGCTGGGCATCAAGGTCAACGTCGCCGGCCGCCTCAACGGCGCCGAGATCGCGCGTTCGGAGTGGTATCGCGAAGGCCGCGTGCCGCTGCATACCCTGCGCGCCGACGTCGATTACGGCTTCGCCGAGGCCAAGACCACCTACGGAATCATCGGCATCAAGACCTGGGTCTACAAGGGCGAGATCTTCGACTTCGCCCAGGTCGGCCAGGAAAAGCAGGACGACACGCCCCGTGGCGATCGCGGCGACCGTGACCGTCCGCGTGGACCGCGTCGTGACCGCGAGGCGAGGGACTGATCATGCTGCAACCCAAGCGAACCAAGTACCGCAAGATGCACAAGGGCCGCAATGACGGCCTGGCCTGGAACGGCAATCTCGTCAGTTTCGGCGAGTACGGCCTCAAGGCCACGCAGACCGGGCAGATCACCGCACGCCAGATCGAGGCCGCGCGCCGTTCGATCAGCCGCTACGTCAAGCGCGGCGGCAAGATGTGGATCCGCGTGTTCCCCGACAAGCCGATCACCAAGAAGCCGATCGAAGTCCGCATGGGCTCGGGCAAGGGCGCCGTGGAGTTCTGGGTCGCCCAGATCCAGCCCGGCCGCATGATCTACGAGATCGAGGGCGTCGACGAGGCGACCGCGCGCGAGGCATTCCGCCTGGCCGCCGCCAAGCTCTCGGTCACCACCACTTTCGTGACCCGGACGGTGCGCTGATGGAACTCAAGGAACTCCGCGGGAAGTCGGCCGACGAGCTGAAGGCCCACATGGTCGAGCTGCAGAAGGAGCAGTTCTCGCTGCGCATGCAGAAGGCCACCGGCCAGCTCGCCAAGACCCACGACGTACGCCGCGTCCGCCGCGAGATCGCGCGCGTCAACACGCTGCTCGGCACGAAGCAGTAAGGACATGACCATGAACAACATCGATAAGACGGCTGACAAGAGCCGGCAGCGCACGGTCGAAGGCCGCGTGGTCAGCAACAAGATGGACAAGACGGTGACGGTGCTCGTCGAGCGCCAGGTCAAGCACGCGCTGTACGGCAAGTACATCCGCCGCTCGAGCAAGCTCCACGCCCACGACGCCGACAACAGCTGCAACGAAGGCGACGTCGTCCGGGTGGTGGAGATCGCACCGATGTCGAAGACCAAGAACTGGCGCGTGGCCGAGATCGTCTCGCGCGCGGCCGAATAAGGGAGGCTGAACCATGATCCAGATGCAAAGCCACCTCGACGTGGCTGACAACTCCGGCGCCAAGGAAGTGATGTGCATCAAGGTGCTCGGCGGCTCCAAGCGCCGCTACGCCGGCATCGGCGACATCATCAAGGTGTCGATCAAGGATGCGATCCCGCGCGGCAAGGTCAAGAAGGGCGAGGTCTACGACGCCGTCGTGGTGCGCACCCGCAAGGGCGTGCGCCGTGCCGACGGTTCGCTGATTCGTTTCGACGGCAACGCCGCGGTGTTGCTCAACAACAAGCACGAGCCGATCGGCACGCGCATCTTCGGGCCCGTGACCCGTGAACTGCGTTCCGAGAAGTTCATGAAGATCGTCTCGCTCGCACCTGAAGTGCTCTGAGCGGCATAGGCAAGTAAAGGCTGGGCGAAGCGACGCTGCCCCGGATTGAAGAGAGAACGATATGAACCGTATCAAGAAGGGTGACCGCGTGGTCGTCACCGCCGGCAAGGACAAGGGCAAGCAGGGCGACGTGGTGCGCGTCATGGGCGACAAGGTCGTCGTGTCGAACATCAACATCGTCAAGCGCCACACCAAGCCGAATCCGCAGGCCAACCAGCCTGGCGGCGTGATCGAGCGCGAGGCGCCGATCCATGTTTCCAACGTGATGCACTTCAATCCTGCCTCGGGCAAGGGCGAGCGCATCGGTACCAAGGTCCTCGAGGATGGACGCCGGCTGCGCGTGTTCCGCTCGAGTGGTGAGGCCATCTGATCAGGTGCGCCTGACGTCTGAGGAATGCTGAAATGAATACCCGTCTGGAAAAGTTCTACAAGGATGAGGTGGTGCCGAAGCTCATGGAGAAGTTCGGCTACACCAACCCGATGCAGGTGCCGCGCCTGTCCAAGATCACGCTCAACATGGGCGTGGGCGAGGCCGCGACCAACAAGAAGGTTCTCGAGAACGCGGTTGCCGACATGGCGAAGGTCTCCGGCCAGAAGCCGATCGTGACCAAGTCGCGCGTCTCGGTGGCGTCGTTCAAGATCCGTGACGGCTGGCCGATCGGCTGCAAGGTCACCCTGCGCCGCTCGAGGATGTACGAGTTCCTGGACCGCCTGGTGAACGTGTCGCTGCCGCGCGTGCGCGACTTCCGTGGCGTCTCGGCCCGTTCGTTCGACGGCCGCGGCAACTTCAACATGGGCGTGAAGGAGCAGATCATCTTCCCGGAGATCGACTTCGACCAGGTCGATGCGCTGCGCGGCATGGACATCGCCATCACCACCACCGCCAGGACAAACGACGAGGCGCGGGCGCTGCTCGAAGCCTTCCGTTTCCCGTTCCGCTGATCCGAGGATAGAACCATGGCAAAGACATCAATGGTCAACCGCGAGACCAAGCGGGAAAAGCTGGCGAAGAAGTACGCCGCCAAGCGCGAGGCGCTGAAGAAGATCATCAGCGACCCGGCGACCGGCTACGACGAGAAGATGGAGGCGGTGGTCAAGCTGCAGAAGCTGCCGCGCGACTCCTCGCCCTCGCGCCAGACCACCCGCTGCGCCCTGACCGGCCGCCCGCGCGCCGTGTACGCCAAGTTCGGCCTGGGCCGCAACAAGCTGCGCGAAGCCACCATGCGCGGAGACGTGCCGGGCCTGCGCAAGGCCTCCTGGTAATCCAACCGCCTCGCCATCCGGCGGGGCTCCACGAAGAGATTCGCGAAAGCGGATATCGGTGTACTCAAAGGTAATCATCCATGAGCATGACTGATCCCATCGCCGACATGCTGACCCGCATCAGGAATGCGGCGGCGGTTGGCAAGCCGACGGTGAAGATGCCGTCCTCCAGGACCAAGGTGGCCATCGCCAAGGTGCTGCAGGACGAAGGCTACATCGGCGGTTCGCGCGTGACCGAGAACGGCGCCAAGGCCGAGCTCGAGATCGAACTGAAGTACTACGAAGGCCGCCCGGTGATCGAGCGCCTGCAGCGCATTTCGCGCTCGGGCCTGCGCCAGTACCGCGGCAAGGACGCGCTGCCGAAGGTCCTCAACGGGCTGGGCATCGCCATCATCTCCACCTCGAAGGGCATCATGACCGACTCGCAGGCGCGCCAGCAGGGCGTCGGCGGTGAAGTCCTGTGCTTCGTGGCCTAAGGGAGTCATCGAAATGTCCCGAGTAGCCAAGAAGCCGATCGCCCTGCCGAAGGGTGTGGAGTTGAACGTCCAGGCCGAGAGCGTCAGCGTCAAGGGCCCGAAGGGCACGCTGTCGATCGCCAAGTCCGCCGACATCGATGTCAAGATCGAGAATGGCCAGGCGCAGCTGTCGACCAGCGATGCCGAGAAGGTCGCCATCACCGGCACCCTGCGCGCGATCATCGCCAACATGGTGCATGGCGTGTCCGAAGGCTTCGAGCGCAAGCTCGAGCTGGTCGGCGTCGGTTACCGCGCCGCGATGCAGGGCAAGGACCTGAACCTGTCGCTGGGCTTTTCGCACCCGGTGCTGTTCAAGACCCCGGACGGGATCACGATCAGCACCCCGACCCAGACCGAGGTCGTGGTCACCGGTGCCGACAAGCAGCGCGTGGGCGAGGTTGCGGCCAAGATCCGCGGCTTCCGTCCGCCGGAGCCGTACAAGGGCAAGGGCGTGAAGTACGCCGGCGAGAACATCATTCGTAAGGAAGCCAAGAAGGCCTGATCCCGCACGGGATCACAGGGCTTTCAGCTTTCGCCAGGAGCAAGAAGATGGACAAGAGAACCGCACGCCTGCGCCGCGCCAAGTCGACCCGCGCGCATATCCGCGAACTCGGCGTGCCGCGCCTGTCGGTGCTGCGCACCGGCCAGCACGTCTACGCGCAGCTGTTCAGCGCCGACGGCTCGAAGGTGCTCGCCTCGGCCAGCACCACGCAGACCGACGTCCGCGACGGCCTGAAGAGCAACAAGAACATCGAGGCCGCCGCCAAGGTCGGTCGCGCCATCGCCGAGAAGGCCAGGGCGGCGGGCGTCGAGAAGGTCGCCTTCGACCGTTCCGGCTACCGCTACCACGGCCGCGTCAAGGCGCTGGCCGATGCCGCGCGCGAGGCTGGCCTGCAGTTCTGATGCTTGAACGCATGAGGCGTTGTCCCCATGCACTGTTGTCTCCTGCCGGCGCGGGTTGCGCCGGACGGCGTGGCGGGTTCCCGTCACGCCGGAGCGCCCGATCCATATCCCAACAATAAGCGGCAGCAGCCGTAATCACTTCTTCACGACAGGAAACGACAATGGCTAACGAACGCGATTCGCGCGGTCGCAACAACCGCGACGAGATCGACGACGGGATGATCGAGAAGCTCATCGCCGTCAACCGCGTCTCCAAGACGGTCAAGGGCGGTCGCCAGTTCACCTTCACCGCGCTGACGGTGGTCGGTGACGGCAACGGCAAGGTCGGCTTCGGCTACGGCAAGGCGCGCGAAGTGCCGGTCGCGATCCAGAAGTCGATGGAATATGCACGCAAGGGCATGTCCAACGTCGAACTCAACAACGGCACCCTGTGGCACGCGGTCAAGTCCGGCCACGGCGCGGCGCATGTGTACATGCAGCCGGCGTCCGAGGGTACCGGCGTGATCGCCGGTGGCGCGATGCGCGCCGTGCTGGAAGCGGTGGGCGTCAAGGACGTGCTGGCCAAGGCCACCGGCTCGCGCAACCCGATCAACCTGGTGCGCGCAACGCTCCGCGGCCTGAACGAAATGCAGTCGCCGACCCGCATCGCGGCCAAGCGCGGCAAGAAGGTGGAGGACCTGCAGCATGGCTAAGAACGAAGGCAAGGGCGGCACCGTCAAGGTGCGCCTGGTCAAGGGCCTGCGCGGCTCGCAGGCGAAGCACCGCCTGTCGGTCAAGGCGCTGGGCCTCAACAAATTGAACGATGTCCGGGAACTCAAGGACAGCCCGCAGGTCCGTGGACTGATCAACAAGGTCCATTACCTCGTCCGTGTGGAGGAATAAGACATGCGCATGAACACACTTTCGCCCGCCGAGGGCGCGCGCCAGGAGCGCAAGCGCGTCGGTCGTGGCATCGGTTCGGGCCTGGGCAAGACCGCCGGCCGCGGCCACAAGGGCTCGTTCGCGCGCTCGGGCAAGGGCAAGATCAAGGCCGGCTTCGAAGGCGGCCAGATGCCGATGCACATGCGCCTGCCGAAGGTCGGTTTCCGCTCCAAGATCAAGGGCGACACCGTGCAGGTGATGCTGTACCAGCTCGACAAGCTCGAGGGCGACATCGACTTCGCCGTCCTGCGTGCCGCCAAGCTGGTCCCGGCGTCCGCCAAGCAGGCCAAGATCGTCAAGAAGGGCGAGATCTCGAAGAAGCTCGTGCTCAAGGGCCTGCTGGCCACGGCCGGCGCCCGCGCGGCGATCATCGCTGCCGGCGGCAAGGTCGAAGAGCCGGCGCAGGCCTGATGCGGCTTTGCCGCGCCGTGGCGGCGGACATCGGTCCGCGCCATGGCAGGCAGGCGCAACGGGTCGAGTGAAGGATTGGCAAGTGCGATTGATCGATATCTCGGAGCAGTGAATGTCACGCAGCAGTAGCTCAATGGGTGGCCTGGGCAAGTTCACGGAACTGCGCCAGCGCCTGCTGTTCGTGCTCGGCGCGCTGCTGGTCTACCGCGTCGGCTCCTTCATCCCGGTCCCGGGCGTCAACCCGGACGCGATGCTGGCGCTGATGGAGCAGCAGAAGGGCACCATCGTGGACATGTTCAACATGTTCTCCGGCGGTGCGCTGTCGCGCTTCAGCCTGTTCGCGCTGAACGTGATCCCGTACATCTCGGCCTCGATCGTGATCCAGCTGCTGGTGCAGATCATGCCCAGCCTCAAGGCGATCCAGAAGGAAGGCGAGTCCGGGCGCCGCAGGATCACCCAGTGGTCGCGCATCGGCGCGATCCCGCTGGCGATCTTCCAGGCCGCGGGCATCGCCACCGCGCTGCAGAGCGGCGGCGCCACCGGCGGCATCCAGGCCGTCTACAGCCCGGGCATGGGTTTCATCATGACCGCGGTGGTCGCGCTGACCGCAGGCACGATGTTCCTGATGTGGGTGGGCGAGCAGGTGACCGAGCGCGGCGTCGGCAACGGCGTGTCGCTGATCATCTTCGCCGGCATCGTCGCCGGGCTCCCGGGTGCGGTCATCACCACGCTGGAGTCGTTCAGCAACGGCGACATGAGCGCCATCTCGCTGATCCTGATCGTGCTGGTGGTGTTCGCCTTCACCTTCTTCGTGGTGTTCGTCGAGAGCGGCCAGCGACGGATCACGGTCAACTACGCACGGCGCCAGGGCGGTCGCGGCGCGTACATGAACCAGAGCTCGTTCCTGCCGCTCAAGCTCAATATGTCGGGCGTGATCCCGGCGATCTTTGCCTCGTCGATCATCATGTTCCCGGCCACCGTCACCACCTGGTTCGGCGGGCAGGGCAGCGGCGGCTTCCAGCTGACGCTGCAGCGCATCAGCCAGGCGCTCTCGCCGGGTGAGCCGCTGTACCTGCTGCTGTTCGCGGGGCTGATCACGGGTTTCACGTTCTTCTACACGGCACTGGTCTTCAACTCGCAGGAAACCGCCGACAACCTCAAGAAGTCGGGCGCGCTGATCCCGGGCATCCGTCCGGGCAAGGCGACCGCGGACTACGTGGACTCGGTGCTGACGCGGCTGACCGCGGCCGGCGCGGCCTACATGGTCATCGTCTGCCTGCTGCCCGAATTCCTGCGCAAGGACCTGGGCGCCTCGTTCTACTTCGGCGGCACCTCGCTGCTGATCGTGGTGGTGGTGGTCATGGACTTCATTTCCCAGATCCAGGCCCACCTGATGTCGCACCAGTACGAGAGCCTGCTCAAGAAGGCGAACCTCAAGGGTGGTGCCCGGGCGCGCTGACGCGACCGGCTGCCCCACGGAACATTCGTCCCGGCCCGATGGCCGGGACTCCTCCCCAGCGCGGGAGGTGGCTTGAAGGTCCACCATGGAGCGGTGGGCGACCAAACCGGTCCACCAGGGCCGCGCCAGGACGGCGGCAACACCCCTCCATTGGAGGGTTCGATGGGCAACCCGGGCGGCGGTCTCGCGCACGGGTGGGCCAGTGCCGGTCCCCGCGCTTGAGTGGCGGGGGGCGGGCGGGGCGCCGGAATCCCGGTGCCGCGTCCAGCACGGGTCCGTTGCCGGAGCATGGGCACACTCCCCATGCCGGAGAGGGCATTGGCCGGTTCAGCGGCCAGACACAGGCAGGATGCCGACCCCCTTCCTAGCAACCCGAGACCCTGTTAGAATTTCGTGTTCACTCCGCCGGATTTCCCTGTCCGGCCGCCAAACAGTTGGAGATCGCGCATGGCGCGTATTGCAGGTGTCAACCTGCCTGCCCAGAAGCATGTCTGGGTCGGGCTGCAGAGCATCTACGGCATTGGCCGTACCCGTTCGAAGAAACTTTGCGAATCCGCCGGCGTGAATTCGTCGACCAGGATCCGTGACCTGTCCGAGCCGGAAGTCGAGCGCCTGCGCGCCGAAGTCGGCAAGTACGTGGTCGAAGGCGACCTCCGCCGCGAGATCGGCATGGCCATCAAGCGCCTGATGGACCTGGCCTGCTACCGCGGCCTGCGCCATCGTCGCGGCCTGCCGCTGCGCGGCCAGCGCACCCGGACCAATGCCCGTACCCGCAAGGGTCCGCGCAAGGCCATCAGGAAGTAAAGGAAACAGACATGGCCAAACCATCCGCTGCCAAGCCGAAGAAGAAGATCAAGCGCGTCATCACCGATGGCATCGCCCACGTCCATGCTTCGTTCAACAACACCATCGTCACCATCACCGACCGCCAGGGCAACGCGCTGTCGTGGGCGACTTCGGGCGGCGCGGGCTTCCGCGGTTCGCGCAAGTCGACCCCGTTCGCAGCCCAGGTCGCCGCCGAGAAGGCCGGGAAGGCCGCGCTCGACTACGGCGTGAAGTCGCTGGAAGTGCGCATCAAGGGTCCGGGTCCGGGCCGAGAGTCGGCCGTACGTTCGCTCAACAACGTCGGCTACAAGATCACCAACATCATCGACGTGACGCCGATCCCGCACAACGGGTGCCGTCCGCCGAAAAAGCGTCGCGTCTGAGGAGCTGAGAAAAGATGGCTCGTTATATCGGTCCCACCTGCAAGCTCGCCCGTCGCGAAGGCGCCGACCTGTCGCTCAAGAGCCCGACGCGTGCGTTGGACTCCAAGTGCAAGCTGGAACAGAAACCCGGCCAGCACGGCGCGACCAACACCCGTCGCGGCAAGCTGTCCGACTACGCCACCCAGCTGCGTGAGAAGCAGAAGGTCAAGCGCATCTACGGCCTGCTCGAGCGCCAGTTCCGCAACTACTACAAGAAGGCCTCGACCCGGAAGGGCAACACCGGCGAGAACCTGCTGCAGTTGCTCGAAACCCGCCTGGACAACGTCGTCTACCGCATGGGCTTCGCCGTGACCCGCCCGGCCGCGCGCCAGCTGGTTTCGCACCGCGGCATCACGGTCAACGGCAACCCGGTCAACCTGCCTTCGTACCAGGTCAAGGCCGGCGACGCGATCGCCCTGTCCGAGCGCGCCCAGAAGCAGCTCCGCGTGAAGGAAGCGCTGACCGTGTCCTCGACGATGGACCTGTCCCCGTCGTGGGTCGAGGTCGACTCGAACAAGTTCAGCGGCGTGTTCAAGGCGGTGCCCGAGCGCGGCGACCTGCCTGCCGACATCAACGAAGCGCTGATCGTCGAGCTGTATTCGAAGTAATCACATGGCATCGCCGGATCCCCGCCGGCGAGCCCCAGGAGACACCAGAACATGACGGCTAACGCCAACCAGGTCTTGCGCCCGCGTGGTCCCCAGATCGAACGCCTCGCCGGCAATCGCGCGAAGGTCGTGATCGAGCCGCTGGAGCGTGGCTACGGCCACACCCTCGGCAACGCGCTGCGCCGCGTGCTGCTGTCGTCGATCCCCGGCTTCGCGATCACCGAGGTCGAGATCGACGGCGTGCTGCACGAGTACAGCACGATCGAAGGGCTGCAGGAGGACGTGCTGGAAGTCCTGCTCAACCTCAAGGACGTCGCCATCCGCATGGGCACCGGCGAAAGCTCCACGCTCACGCTGGCCAAGTCCGGCCCCGGCATCGTCACCGCTGCCGACATCAAGACCGACCACAACGTCGAGATCCTCAACGGCGAGCACGTGATCTGCCACCTGACCAAGGATGCGTCGATCAACATGCGCCTGAAGATCGAGCGCGGCTTCGGCTACCAGTCGGCCGCCTCGCGCCGCCGTCCGGACGAGGAAACCCGTGCGATCGGCCGGCTGATGCTGGATGCTTCGTTCTCGCCCGTGCGCCGCGTGGCGTACGAGGTCGAGGCCGCGCGCGTCGAGCAGCGCACCGACCTGGACAAGCTGGTCATCGACATCGAGACCAACGGCACGATCGACGCCGAGGAGGCCGTGCGCACCGCCGCCGACATCCTCACCGACCAGCTGAGCGTGTTCGGCGACTTCACCCACCGCGACCGCGGCGCGCCGAAGGCCCCGACCACCGGCGTCGACCCGGTCCTGCTGCGTCCGATCGACGACCTCGAGCTGACCGTGCGTTCGGCCAACTGCCTCAAGGCCGAGAGCATCTACTACATCGGCGACCTGATCCAGAAGACCGAGGTCGAGCTGCTCAAGACCCCGAACCTGGGCAAGAAGTCGCTCACCGAGATCAAGGAAGTCCTTGCCCAGCGCGGCCTCTCGCTCGGCATGAAGCTCGAAAACTGGCCGCCGGCCGGCGTTTCCGCCCACGGCATGCTCGGCTAAGCCAAGAATCAACCAGGAACCAAGACCATGCGCCACCAGAAATCCGGACGCAAATTCAACCGCACCAGCGCGCACCGCGATGCGATGTTCACCAACATGGCCGCCTCGCTGTTCAAGCACGGGCTGATCAAGACCACGCTGCCGAAGGCGAAGGAACTGCGCCGCGTCGCCGAGCCGCTGATCACGATGTCCAAGACCGACGGCGTCGCCAACCGCCGCCTCGCCTTCTCGCGCCTGCGCGACAAGGAAGCGGTCGGCAAGCTGTTCGTCGAGCTCGGCCCGCGCTACCAGAGCCGCCCGGGCGGCTACCTGCGGATCCTCAAGTGCGGCTTCCGCGACGGCGACAATGCGCCGATGGCGTACGTGGAGCTGGTCGACCGGCCGCAGGCCGTCGCCGAGTAAGTTGGCGCCACGCTGCATGCGCGACACCCGAAACCCCGGCCTGCGTGCCGGGGTTTTGTTTTGCTATCGTGACCCGCCGCGGCGGGCGACCACCGCACCCGATCCGATCAACGAAGGCGACCGTCCGTGACCCTGAATCCTTCCCGCTGGTCCTTCCGCAACCAGTGTCTGGCCGGTTTCGCCGCGTGCGTGGCGCTGGTGGGCTTCGCGATCTTCTCGCAGTTCCAGTGGAACCTGCAGCCATGCCCGCTGTGCATCTTCCAGCGCATCGCCTTCGCCGCGCTCGCGCTGGTGCTGCTGGTCGCCGGCCTGCACGCGCCGAAGGGGGCGACCGGGCGTCGCGTGTACGGGGTGCTGGCGCTGGTGCCCGCGCTGGCCGGCATCGCCATCGCCGCACGTCACGTCTGGCTGACCCACCTGCCGGCCGACCAGGTCCCGGCCTGCGGGCCGCCGCTGTCGTTCATGATGGAGGTCAATCCGCTGACCGACGTGATCCGCCAGGTGCTGACCGGCTCGGGCGAGTGCGCGACGGTGGACTGGACCTTCCTCGGCCTGTCGATGCCGGCCTGGAGCCTGCTGTGGTTCGTGCTGCTGGCCCTGCTGGTGCTGACGGCGGCGTTCCGGCGTCGCTGAATCGAGTGGGGTGGTTGCGCCGCGTGCCCTGCGGGCAGATGATGGTATTTCGCTGCGACGCAACATAGCCGGCCCATGATGTCCCGACCCGAACGACCCGCACTCCGCCCCGTCAGCCTGCCCGCCGGCTGGACGCCCGCAAGCTGGCGTGAGCGTACCGCGCTGCAGCAGCCGAGCTATCCCGACCAGGACGTGCTGGCCGGCGTGCAGGACGAGCTGCGCGCGCTGCCGCCGCTGGTGACGTCGTGGGAGATCGCCGCGCTCAAGCAGCAGCTGGCCGACGCCCAGGAGGGCAG
>DATCYC010000052.1:0-2250 GCA_036570525.1 Luteimonas sp. | reverse complement strand
GGAGCGGCTGGGCCGGCGCCTGGTCGACGTGCGCGAGCCGCCGCGCGACATCCCGGTGGCCAGCGGCCGCAAGCGCGGCGGCAAGCGCCTGCTGACCGTGGGCACCGACTGCGCGCTGGGCAAGAAATACACGGCGCTGGTGCTGGCGCGGGCATTCGAACGGCGCGGCATCGACGTCGATTTCCGCGCCACCGGCCAGACCGGCATCCTGATCGCCGGACGCGGCATCCCGCTGGACGCGGTGGTCTGCGACTTCGCCGCGGGCGCCGCGGAATCGCTGTCCCCCGACGCCGGCGCCGACCACTGGGACATCATCGAAGGGCAGGGCTCGCTGCTGCATCCCGCCTACGCCGGCGTGTCGCTGGCGCTGCTGCACGGCAGCCAGCCGGACATCATCGTCGTCTGCCACGAGCACGGCCGCGAGCGCGTACTGGGCTATCCGGATCTCGTGCTGCCAGGCATCGAGGAGACGATCGACCTGGCGCTGCGGCTTGGTCGCCGCACCAACCCGTCGATCCGCTGCGCCGGCGTCAGTCTCAACACCGCGACGCTGGAGCCGGCGCACGCGCAACGCGTGCTCGCCGTCGAAAGCGAACGCCTCGGCTGCGCGGTGGCCGACCCGATGCGGGGCGGTCCGGCGCTGGAGCGGCTGGTGGAGGATTGCCTGGCATGACATCGGCGTCGACATGGTTCCAGCGCTACCTGCTGCCGGGTTTCGTGTTCCAGGCCGCGGTGATCGCCGGCGGTTACGCCACCGGGCGGGAGCTGGTGGAGTTCTTCCTGCCGGCGGGGCCGTGGGGCGGCCTGCTGGGCATGGTGGTGAGCATGCTGGTGTGGAGCGCGGTGCTGATGGCCAGCTTCGAGCTTGCCCGGGTCGCGCGCGCCTACGACTACCGCTCGTTCTTCAAGGTGCTGCTCGGGCGCGGCTGGTTCGTGTTCGAGATCGGCTACTTCCTGCTGATGCTGGTCATCCTGGCGGTGATGGGCGCGGCTGCGGGCGAGATCGTGCATAGTCTGTTCGGCCTGCCGAAGCTGGTCGGCTCGCTGGGCATGATCGCCGCCACCGGTGCGTTGCTGTTCTTCAGCGCGAACGTGATCGAGAAGTTCCTGACCGTGTCGGTGGGCTACCTGTACCTGGTCTACCTCGTGTTCGTGGTGTGGAGCGTGGTGGCGTTCGGCGACCGCATCGGGGCCAACTTCGCGACGGTGCCGGTCGGCGAGGACTGGTTCACCGCCGGCGTCACCTACGCCGGCTACAACGTCGCCACGATTCCCGCGGTGCTGTTCTGCATCCGCCACCTGGCCCGCCGCCGCGAGGCACTGGTGGCCGGCGCGCTCGCCGGGCCGCTGGGCATGCTGCCGGGCGTGGTGTTCTACGTCGCGATGATGGGCTACTACCACGAGATCGGCGACGTGGCGCTGCCGTCGGCGTTCCTGCTGGCCAGGCTGCAGGCGCCGTGGTTCGAATGGGTGTTCCAGGCCGCGGTGCTGCTGACTTTGGTCGATACCGGCGTGGCGCTGCTGCACGCGATCAACGAGCGCGTGGCGAAATCCCACGAAGAGCGAAGCCGGCCGATGCCGCGCGCGCTGCGTCCCACGATTGCGGTGGGCGTGATGCTGGCGGCGGTGTATGCCGCGAGCGCGGTGGGCCTGGTTGACCTGATCGCAAAGGGCTACGGCACGCTGACGTGGGTGTTCCTGGCGATCTATGTATTGCCGCTGATGACCTGGGGCGTGTGGCTGCTGTGGCGGCGTCCGCAGCAAGTCGCTGCCGGGTTCCGCTGACCGCGGCTGTCATTTCGAGCGCGGCGAGAGATCTCGACGAATCCCGCGCCCTGGATTCCGCGCTGCGCTCGAAATGACAGCTCCCAGAGAACCGATCCAGGAGGCCATGATGTCTGCCAGCCCGAAACTCACGCGGTTCGCCGCCTTCGCGGCAGCGCTGCTGCTCTCCACGAGCGCCTTCGCGGCGCCGCCGCCGGGCCTGGACGCACGCGTCGAAGCCGCGATGCTGGCATACGGCACGCCGGGCTTCGCGATCTCCATCGTCGAGGACGGGGAAGTGGTGCACGCGAAGGGTTACGGCGTGCGCAAGCTCGGTTCGCCGGAGAAGGTCGACGCCGACACCATCTTCCCCACCGGCTCCACCGGCAAGGCGGTGACCACGGCGGCGATCGCCATCCTCGTCGACGAGGGGAAGATGGACTGGGACGACAAGGTCATCGACCACCTGCCCGACTTCCGCATGCA
>DATCYC010000051.1:0-3117 GCA_036570525.1 Luteimonas sp. | reverse complement strand
TGCGGCTCGGTCAGGCACATGGTGCCGGTCCAGCGGCCGTCGACCAGCGGCTTGAGGAACACCTCCTGCTGCCAGGCTTCACCATGGTGCAGCAACGCCTCGGTGGCGCCGTGCGAGAGCAGCGGGAAGTTGCCCCAGGCCAGGTTGGCCGCGTCGATCATTTCCTTCAGCGGGATCGCCGCCAGGTGCGGCATGCCCTGGCCGCCGAACTCGACGGGCGACGCCAGCCCCGACCAGCCGCCGTCGACGAACTGCGCATACGCCTCCTTGAACCCCGGCGGCGTGGTCACCGCGCCGGTGGCCTTGTCGTAGCCGCAGCCGACCTCGTCGCCGACGCGGTTGAGCGGCGCGAGCACGGTTTCGGTGAAGCGCGCGGATTCCTCGAGCACCGCATCGACGATGTCGCGCGTGGCCTCGGTGAAGCCCAGCCGCGCGAACAGCGCCTCGGCGCCGAGGACGTCGTGGAGGGCGAAGCGGATGTCTTGCAGCGGGGCGTTGTAGGTGCTCATGCGGCGTCGGTGTCCCGAAGTCGAAAGGAGAAAGGTCTGGATGCCGGCCTCGTGCCGGCGCGCCTCAGCGCAGCACGCCGGGCAGCCCGGGTACCGGGTTGAGGCCGCTGGTGTGCTCGATGTCGAAGCTGCGCTCGCCGCTGTCTTCCGGCGCCGCCCGCAGCGTGCCCTCGAGCGAGTAGCCGATGCCGCCGTTGCGGCCGAGCGCGTCGGCGATGGCGATGCGCGCGACGGAGGTGGGCGTGTGTTCCAGGGTCACAACGTCAGCCGATTCCGGCCCGATGGAGATCCCGGCGTTGCCGTTCAGCGTGCCCGCCTCATGGTCGCCGAGCTTCATGTCCAGGCTGATCGCTCCGAAGCGCATCGGGATGCTGCTGTAGTTCTGCAGGCGCAGGTCCACCGACCAGCTGCCGTCGGCGCGCACCGTCAGCTGCTGGATGCTGGCGCTGGGTTCGGATACGCGGCGTACCGGACCGCTGCTGCAGGCGGCGAGCAGCAGTGCCGCCGCCGTGGCGAGGAAAAGGAATGATGACCAGTGCCGACGCATGCCCGGGCCCCTGTTGCACGGAAGAACGTCGAAAATACCACGGCGTATGGGGGCGAGGCGAAGCCGGATGCCCGCGCGGTCATCGGGCGGTGGGCGTGATTGGAGTCGGATGAGCCGTTGCGCACGGCTTCCTTCGTGCCCAGCCAATACCGGAAACGAAAAACGGGCCTTTCGGCCCGATGTCGTATGCTTCAAACGATGTTGCATGGTGGCCGGGGAGGGAATCGAACCCCCGACACGGGGATTTTCAATCCCCTGCTCTACCAACTGAGCTACCCGGCCGGAACGCTTCGGCGCTGGGCCGTGCGAGGGCGGAATGATACGGGGCGCGGGGGCGGGCGGCAAGCCAATCCGCACCGGCGCTGAACGGCCGGGGCGCGTTTGACCCGGCCGTGAGCGGGTGGGGCGCATGATCGTGGGACATACGCCATCGCACCCGCGAACAGGAGTCGACATGAAAGCCTTCACCGCCCTCGCATCGCTGCTGCTGGCCGTCACGGCCTCGGCCTGCGCCAGCACCGGCATGAGCGATGCCGACAAGCTGGCCACCTATCGGGCGCACGCCGGGGCGCCGGTGTCCAGCTTTCGCTACTTCGGCAGCATCAACGGATGGACATCGCTGGGCGACAGCGCCATCGCCGTGTGGACCCGTCCCTCCGAAGCCTGGTTGCTTGAGCTCACTGGCCCGTGCCCGGACATCGAGTACGCGCCGATGATCGGCGTGACCAGCCAATCCAACCGGGTCAGCGCGAAGTTCGACAAGGTCATCGCGCAGGGCGGGGGGAGCACGATGCAGTTCCCCTGCAGGATCGAGACGATCCGCCCGCTCGATGTCAAGGCGATCAAGCAGGCCGAGAAGACCGCGCGCGATCAGCCGGCGGAGTCGTCGGGCACGTAGCCGGCGGGCTTTTCCGCGCCGCCGCCGAACAGGAACTTCTCCATTTCGGTTTCGAGGAAGGCGCGGTGCTTCGGGTCCAGCGGCGAGAGCCGGTTCTCGTTGATCAGCATGGTCTGGTGCGCCAGCCACGCCGCCCAGCCGGCCTTGCCGACGTTGGCGAACACGCGCTTGCCCAGTTCGCCGGGCCAGGGCACGAAATCCAGGCCCTCGGCGTCCTTGTTCTCGTACTGGCAGTGCACCGTGCGCGTCATGTCGATGGGTCCTCGTGGTCGTGCCGGGGCTGCGCTTCGAGCAGCGTCCTGATCGGGGCCGGGATGCCGAGCGCGGACAGTTCGTCGCGTGCAACCCAGCGAAGGGCTTCATTGTCTCGCACGAAGGCGCGCGGCGCGACTTCGCGCCAGCGCAGCGGCAGCAGCGTCAGCCGGTAGTGGGTGAATCCATGGGCGATCGCGTCCAGCGGTTCGCCGCGGTCGTAGTCGCCGTCAATGTGCGCGTCGAACCATTCGCGCGCGTTCTCGTGGGTGTCGGCTTCGGGCAGCGACCACAGCGCGGCCCAGACGCCGGTGGGCGCGCGCCGCTGCAGCAGCACGCGGCCATGCGCGTCGCGCAGCAGCAGTACGTGCGCGCTGCGTTCGGGCAGCGGCTTGCCGGGCTTGGACGTGGGCAGCGTGGCGACGCGTCCGGTTGCCAGCGCGACGCAGTCGCGCTGCAGCGGGCACAGCACGCAGGCCGGGTCGTGGCGGGTGCACAGGGTGGCGCCGAAATCCATCTGCGCCTGGGTGTAGTCGGCAAGACGTTGCGACGGCAGCTGCGACTGCGCGACTTCCCACAGCGTCTTTTCCACTATCGGCAGGCCCGGCCAGCCTTCGATGCCGCGATGGCGGCACAGCACGCGCTTGACGTTGCCGTCGAGGATCGCGAAGCGGTCGCCCCAGGCCTGGGCCAGGATCGCGCCGGCGGTGCTGCGGCCGACGCCGGGCAGGGCGAGCAGGACATCGAAGTCGCGCGGCAGCTCGCCGCCGTGGCGTTCGACGCAGGCGCGCGCCGCTGCAGCAGCACGCGGCCATGCGCGTCGCGCAGCAGCAGTACGTGCGCGCTGCGTTCGGGCAGCGGCTTGCCGGGCTTGGACGTGGGCAGCGTGGCGACGCGTCCGGTTGCCAGCG
>DATCYC010000050.1:0-5976 GCA_036570525.1 Luteimonas sp. | reverse complement strand
TCCGGGATGTGGCCGGCGGTGGTTTCGTCGGCTTCGAAAACGTAGTGGCGGAACACTTCCCGCCAGGTCTCGCGCTGCGCCGGAGGCAGGTCGCGCACGGTCATGATCGCGTGCATCAGCGCGTTCATCGGCGTATCCATCCACGCCGGGGACTGCCGCCACCAGTAGTTCACCAGCACGTTGAAGGCGTCCAGCGCCTCCATGTGGTGCCACCACATGCTGGGGATGAACACCGCGTCGCCGGGGCCGAGTTCGGCGACCTGCGCGTGTCGCAGTGCTTCGGCGAACCGCGGGAAGCGGGCGAGATCGGGCGCGGCAAAATCGACCAGGCTGATCGCCTGCCCCGCGGGGGTGAAGTCGAGCGGGCCGATGTACAGGTTGGCGAGCTGGTCGGGCGGGAACAGCGTCACCCGGCGGCGGCCGGCCGCGACGCAGGCGAGGTTGTCGGGCAGGTCCTGGTGCGCGGGGATCCGCGAGCGGTTGCCGATCCACACGCTGGCCAGCGGGTCGCGGTCGCCGAGGTCCAGGTCGTTCTCGGCGCGCAGGCCCGGCAGGTAGGTGTCGATGGTGGTCGAGCCGATGTAGATCGTCGGCGGGCTGTCATCGTGCTGGTACTTGAGCAGGGTCTTCAGGGCGACCGCGAGCGGGACACGCTCGCGGTGGAAGTTGAAGCCCCGCACGCTCTCGTCGTAGAAGATGCGGCCGTCGACTCCGGGCGGCGCGACCATGGCGTTCGCGGGCATCGTGCCGTGGTGGAACCGCTGCAGGTAGGCGGCCGCCTCCTCCGCCGACGCGCGTGCGGCGCGTACCAGCGGCCAGGCGTCGACCAGGCCCCGCAGCACCACCGGCGTGGTGGAGCGCAGGACGGCGTCGGGCAGCGCCCGCGGGTCGACGCCGGCCAGCTCCCGGATCGGGTTATCGACGATCGCCGGCATGCGCGCGGTTCATCCGTTCGATGAGGATGCGGAGATTCGAAAGCGAGGCGACTGCCATGTAGATCGGTTCCAGGTGTCCGTCGCGCGACAGCCGGGCAAGCGCATCGCCGTCGAGCACGCGCAGGCGCTCCTCGGCGATGGTGTGCAGCCCCGCCAACGTGATCCGTGACCCGTCGTCGAGCTGCACGTCCAGCGTGAACGGCTCCAGCAACTCGTGGCGCGCCAGCGCCTCGATGAATGCAGCAGTGCCCTGCAGGCCCTCGTACAGCGCCAGCAGGACCGAGTTCATGCGGTCGAGGAAGTCGGTGGTGCCGCCGTGTTCGCGGAACAGCGCCTCGCCGGTGCCGGTGCCCACGCGCGGGCTGTCGAGGTCGACGTGCATCAGCAGCCCGCCGTCTTCCGCCGTGCCGATCAGGAACGGCTGGCGCTCCACCGCGAGCGGCAGGCAGGTCGCGTCCCAGCCATCGCCATCCAGAAACAGGTTCTCGCCATCGCGCAGCCCGAACAGCGCGATTGGCTGGAAGCTGTCGTCGCCGGTTGCGCGGAACACGATCGGGTAGTGCGCCTGCACGCTGCGGAACTCGGCCGGGAACGTCACCGACGACATCACCCGGTCGCCGAAGCGCGCGCCGCGACGGGCGTCGACGCGCAGGTCGCGGTGGTCGATGTTGTTGAGCAGTACCGCGTTCACCACCTGCCGGCCTCCGTCAGCTGCGGGCGTTCCCGCGACGGACCGTCCGTCGCGGGAAACCCAGTATCGCGCAGCAGCGGCGTGCCGACGAATCGCCCGGGATCAGAACTTGTAGCGGAACCCGAGCATGTACCGCGGTCCGGTCTGGGTGGCGTAGAACACTTCCCGGTCGTGGCGGCCGTGCGAACGCGTGGTCTCGTCGGTGAGGTTGATCGCCTCGGCCTGCACCGAGAAATTCTCGCTCACCTGGTAGCCGATGCTCAGGTCGAACTGGCCGTAGGCCTCGACGTAGACCGGATTCGGGCGCCAGCTGTCGAACGTCGAGGACAGGAACTCGTCGCGCCAGTTGTAGGCCGCGCGGATCTGCCACGGCCCCTTGTCGTAGAAGCCGATCAGGTTGGCCGAGTTGCTCAGGCCCAGCAGGGCGAACTGGTCGCCGAGGTTGTAGTCGTCGTAGGTCAGGTCCGAATCGACGATGGTGTAGTTGGCCGATACGCCGAAGCCGGTGTCGCCGAACATGTGCTGGATGTTGAGCTCCCAGCCGTCGATCTGCGACGACTCCTTGTTCACCGGCACGTTGACGCGGAACACCGCCAGCGGATCGCCCGGCTGGCCGGCGATGGTGCCGGTCGGCTGCCCGTCCTGGCCGACGCCGGTCTGGACCACCCCCGGCGTACCGGCATAGTTGTCGAAGATGTATGAGCGCACGCAGCCGCGGAAGCCGACCGAGCCCTCGACGCAGCCGTTGGCGATCGCCTCCAGGAAGTAGGCGCCACCGACCGGCGTGGTCAGGCCGGGATGGATCTCGCGCTGCGCGGTGCCGATGTAGTTGTCGATGTCCTTGCGGAAGTAGCCCACCGACAGGTAGCTGGCCTCGCCGTAGTACCACTCGAACGAGAGGTCGAAATTCTTCGATTCCAGCGGCTTCAGGCCGGGGTCGCCCTGCGAGCCGGTGCCGCCCTCGTAGCCGGCAAACAGGTCGATGGTCTGGCCGCCCTGGATGTGGTTCCACTGCGGACGACCGATGCTGTGGCCGTAGCTGCCGCGCAGGATCATGCTGTCGGTCAGTTCCAGCCCGAGGTCGAGGCTCGGCAGCCAGTATTCGTACTTGCCGCGCAGGGTGGTGAAGTCGTCGGGCCCGAACTGCACCGTGAACTCGTTGTTGCCGGCCCAGACCAGCCCGGTCGGGATCGGAACCAGGGCGCTGGAGGTCACTTCGGTTTCCTCGTAGCGCACGCCGACGGCCACGTGGAGCGGCATGTCCATGCCGAAGGTGTCGCTCCACTGCACGAACGCGCTCCTGGACTTCTCCGTGGTGCGGCGGTCGGTGCTGAAGTTCGGCGGTGGCAGGTAAGAGGCTTCGTCGCCGCCACGCGCCGCGATCGCGGCCTCGCGCAGGCTCTCGAAGTCGAACACGAAGAACTGGCCGAAGGCGTCGCCGCTGCCCGGGAACTGGTCGAAGTAGCGGCTGATGTCGTCGGCGATCCACAGGTTGTCGGCGTAGTCCGCCGCGCCGTTGCCGAAGCCGCCCCAGTCGTCGCGCTGGGTGAAGTTGTAGGCGGTGCGGTTCTGGACCTTGGTGGACGACACGCCGAAATCCAGGCGCGAATAGTCGGCGAAGTCGAAGCTGCCGCGCACCTGGGCCTGGTCGACTTCCGACTTCATGTAGCTGTTGCGGAAGGACGAGCCGGTCACCATCATCTGGTCCGGCCCGACCGTGGACATGCCCGGCGGCAGCAGCACCGACAGCACCGGGAAGTCGCCGCTGAAGTCCACGTTGGTGACGCCGCGTGCGAAGGCGGCGGTGCCGATCACGTTGTTGGAGCCGAACGGGCTGTCCGCCCCCGATTCCGCGCTCGAGCTGTGGTAGTCGAATTCGAGGTCGAGCGCGTCGGTCACTTCCCAGGCCACGTTGAAGCCCAGCGACTTGTTCTCGTTGCGCGTCGCGTTGTACGCGCCGGCCATTGCCAGGTCGCCCCACTGCGGTTCGAAGCCTGCCGGGCAGACGTTGGCCGGGTCGCTCGCGGTCCACTGATCGGCGGCCGCGTTGTAGCAGCCCGCGTACTCGGTGTAGCTGGTCGGGGCGGCGATCGGGCCGTCGGTCCACGAAGTTGCCGAGGCCGCCTGGTTGAACCAGGTGGACAGCTCGTGCCGGCGCGCCTGGATCTTGTTCTCGGCGTAGGTGTAGTCGAGCGTCGTGGTGATCCGGTCGGTCGGCGCCCACTGCAGGGTGGCCTGGCCGTTGGTGCGCTGGCGCTGCACGCCGTTGACCGCGTAGATCAGGTTCTGCGGGATCGAATAGATGTCGCCGGGGCCGGGCGGATTGGTCGCGTTGGCGGCCGGTTCCGCATTCGCCAGCGGGCCCTCGCCACCGGGGAAGGCGTACCAGCCACCGCTCACCGACGCTTCGTTGTAGCCGAAGTCGCGCTCCTGGTAGCTGCCGCTCAGGGCGATGCCGAACTTGCCGTCGGCGAAGGTGTTGCTGAAGATTCCCGATATCTCGCCGGTGAGGTCGTCGCCCTGCATCGAGTCCGGGAGGTTGCTGGCGGTGGTGTCGTGGACGCCCTTGACGCCGACGTTGGCGAGGAAGCCGGGGTTGTCGAGCGGGCGCGCGGTCTTGATGTTGATCGTCGCGCCGATGCCGCCGGTGGGCGTCGCCGCGCGGCTGGTCTTGTAGACCTCGACTTCGGAGATCGATTCGGACGCCAGGTTGGCGAAGTCGAACGCACGCGAATTCGAGGCGTTGGTGGCTTCGATGCTCGATGCCGGCATCTGGCGGCCGTTGAGCAACACCAGGTTGAAGTCGGGACCGACGCCGCGGACGGTGACCTTCGAGCCTTCGCCCATCGAGCGGTCGATCGACACGCCGCTGATGCGCTGCAGCGATTCGGCCAGGTTGGTATCGGGGAACTTGCCGATGTCCTCGGCGACGATGCCGTCGACGATGCCCTGTGAATCGCGCTTGAGGTTCATCGACGAGATGAGGCTGCCGCGGATGCCGGTGACCACGATGGTGTCGAGCGTTTCGGGCTCGACCTCGCCCGTCGTGGCCGTCTGCCCGGACTGCTGTTCCTGCGGAACCTGGGGGTCGGGCGCCGCGACCTGGGCGGAAACCGCGGGTGCCAGGGCCAGCAGCAATGCGGAGCTCAACAGCCCGCGCCTTGGAATCGAACGCACTTGCTTCATGGAACTTCCCTCCCCGGAACTTCGCGGAATGTCTGGCGTGCCTGTGCGACGGATGCGCTGCAGCCAGCGTGCCGGCGCATAAAAACCCAGATTGACAGCGTTGTCAATCAACGGACATCGGGCCGGAAATCCTGAATTGGATGCTGCGTTGCAGCGAAACGCGGCGTCCTGCGGGCTTTGGCCTGACGGCATGTTCCGGGGCCGCGATTGCTGCAACGCGGCAATGTCCGGTCGCGCGGGTTGCCTCCGGTTCCGGGCCTGGCGCAGCGACCGCGCGTGCGGGTAAGACGGGCGCCGCGCGGCTTCGCGTGCGCTGCATCCGCTACCGTTCGAGCCTTGTTCCGCCATCAATTGCCGCGTCCGCCGAGGGGAGTGCAACACGATGAAGCGCATCACGATCGAAACCGCGGGCGCCGCGCGCGCACTGCTGCTCGCGGCCTGCCTGCTGCCGGCGCCGTTGGCGTTCGCCGCCACGCCGCCCGGCTTCGCGTGGCCCGACGGGCAGCGCGCGGCGGTGAGCCTTGCGTACGACGACGCGCTCGACTCGCAGCTGGACAACGCCATCCCCGCGCTCGACCGGCACGGCTTCCACGCGAGTTTCTACCTGCCGCTGGCGGCCGACACGCTGCGCACGCGGCTCGACGAATGGCGCGCCGCGGCCGCGCGCGGGCACGAGCTGGGCAACCACACGCTGTTCCACCAGTGCTCGGGTTCGGGCGAGGACCGCGACTGGGTCGCGCCGCACCGCGACCTCGACAGCACGCCCGCCGCGCGGATGCGCGACCAGGTGCTGCTGGCCAACGCGATGCTCGCCGCGATCGACGGCCGCCACGAGCGCACGTTCACCGTGCCCTGCGGCGACGCCGTCGCGGACGGCGGCAATTATGTCGACCTCGTCGCGCCGGACTTCGTGGCGATCAAGCTCGGTTCCGGTGCGGTGGTGCCGGACATGGCGCAGCTCGACCCGCACGCGGTAACCGTCGAGGCGCCGGTCGGCGCGACGGGCGCGCAGCTGATCGCCCTGGTCGAGGAAGCCGGGCGCCGGGGCACGATGGTGAACTTCACCTTCCACGGCATCGGCGGCGACCACCTGTCGGTCTCCACCGCCGCGCACGCGGAGCTGCTCGATTACCTGTCGCGGCACCGCGACGAGTACTGGGTCGA
>DATCYC010000049.1:0-15331 GCA_036570525.1 Luteimonas sp. | reverse complement strand
CGCCTGCAGCTGCCGCTGCTGCGCGTCGCGCTGCAGGACCGCGCGTTCTTCGTCCGCGGCCACCATCCGGCGCGGCGGCTGCTCAACACCGTTGCCGAGTCGGCCGCCAAGTGGCTGGACAAGGACGACTACGACCCGCAGATGCTGCTGCCGCTGCAGCAGGCCGTCACCCACGTGGTCGAGAACTACGACGGCGACGACGCGGTATTCGACGCCAGCAACGGCAAGCTCGAGACCCACCTGCAGGAGCAGGTGCGCAAGGCCGAACTGCTCGAACGCCGGCACGTCGAGGCCGCGCGCGGCAAGGAAAAGCTCGAGGTCGCCAAGCTGCGCGCCACGCAGACGCTCGACGCGATCATCGGCGACCAGCGCCTGGCCAAGTTCGTCCGCGCCCTGCTCAACCAGGCCTGGGCGGACGTGCTCACCCTGACCCTGCTGCGCCAGGGCGAAGGCTCCGACCAGTGGCGCACGCAGGTCGAGGCCACGCAGCGCATCGTCGCCGCCTGCTGCAATGAAGACACGCCCGCCGATCCAGCGCTGACCACCCATGTCGCCGAAGCGCTGGGCCAGGTGGGCTACCACGCCGACGAAGCCGGGGTGATCGCGCAGCGCCTGACCAGCCGCATCCCCGATGACGAGGACGATCCGGCCTCGCGCACCGAGCTGGCCATCAAGCTCAAGGCGCGCGCGCGGCTGGGCGAAGACCCGGCCAAGGCCAGGCGCCCGAAGCTGCCGCCGCGCACGCCGGAAGAGCAGGCGCGCTACGAACAGCTGCGGGTGATGCCGTTCGGCACCTGGATCGAGTTCGTCATCAACCAGCAGGGCGACCTGGTGCGGCGCCGCCTGTCGTGGTTCAGCCCGGTCACCGACAACGCCCTGTTCGTGAACCAGCGCGGCCAGCGCGTGGGCGAACACTCGATCGACAGCCTCGCGCGCATGGTCGCCGCCGGGCAGGCGCGCATCGTCACAGCCGCGCGCGGGCGCCTGGTCGACCGCGCCTGGCAGGCCGCGGTCAGCGCGCTGCGCAGCTTCGCCGGTCGCGACGAGCCGACGCTGCTGGAGCCGAAATGATCAACGAATTCCGCCGCGCACGCCGCCGCAAGGCCGCCGACACCATCCTGGTCACCGACACGATGACCGAGCGCGTGATCGGCCACGTCGGCAACCTGTCCGAAAGCGGCATGCTGCTGATCGCCAACGAAACCCTGGTCGACGACGCGCTTTACCAGCTGCAGTTCGCGCTGCCCGGCGACAAGGCGCAGCCGGAGACGGTGGAAGTCGGCGCCCACCTGTTGTGGATGGACCGCGCCAGCGCCCCGGGCCAGGCCTGGATCGGCCTGCGCTTCATCGCCGTCGCCCCGGCCCACCTGGCCAAGCTGCAGAAGTGGATCGAGGCGCCCGGCGGGCAATACGAGTAAGCGCTGCGCGCATCGGGGTACCGCCCGACGGCTTTCCCCGCGGCCGGACCCGACCGGGTGTCCGGCAGCGCGGGGTGTGGGGCGCGCAGGCCCGACCTGCGGCCGCAGCAGCCCCCAAACGACTTCTATTCCCCGCTCCCGTCCCTCTGGTACAACACGCGCTCGGGCCGGTGCAGCGCATATCCCTGTCCGTAGTCGACGCCCAGCTCGCGCAGCAGCTCGACGACGCGCGCGCTGGCCACCCATTCGGCCACCACCTCGAGGCCGCGCTGGTGGCCGATCTCGGTGATGGCGTTGACGATCGAGCGGCTCATCGCGTCGTGCTCGAGTTCGCGGATGAAACTGCCGTCGATCTTGATCACGTCCACGGGCAGGTTCTTGAGATAGCCGAACGACGACATGCCGGCGCCGAAGTCGTCGAGCGCGACCCGGCAGCCGACCGCGCGCAGCCGCTCCATCACCCGCACCGCGCGCGCCAGGTTGCGCACCGCCTCGGTCTCGGTGATCTCGAAGCACAGCCGCGACGGCGCCACGCCGTGGCGGTCGATCAGGTCGAGCACGTATTCGGCCAGGCCATCGTCGTCGAGCGTGGACGCGGCAAGATTGAGCGAGCAGCGCCCCGGCGCACGCCCGCTGGCGTGGAGGCGGTCGAAGTTCGCGATCGCCTCGCCGATCACCCAGCGGTCCAGCACCGGCATCATCCCGTAGCGCTCGGCCGCCGGCAGGAAGGCACCCGGCGGCACCACGCGACCCTCCTCGTCGCGCAGCCGGATCAGCAGTTCGATGGACGGGTCGTCCGCGGGCTGGCCCTGCAGCGGCCGGACTTCCTGGTAGTCCAGCAGCAGCCGGCCCTCGTCGATCACCCAGCGCAGGCGGTTGGCCCACTCCATCTCGCCGCGGCGGCGCACCGTCTCGTCGTCCTGCGCGGAATAGAAGTGGACACGGTTGCGGCCGTGGTCCTTGGCCATGTAGCAGGCGGCGTCGGCGTGGGCGAACACGTCTTCCAGGGTCAGGCCGGCGCGGTCGATCATCACCACGCCGATGCTGGCGCTGATCGTGTACGAACGCTGCTCCCAGACGTAGATCAGCCCTTCGATGCGCGTGCGCAGGCGTTCGGCCAGCACCTGCACGCCTTCGAAATCCACCCCGCGCGCAAGCACCCCGAACTCGTCGCCGCCCAGCCGCGCGAGGATGTCGTCGCCGCGCAGGTGTTCGGCCAGCGCCAGGGCCAGCTGGCTCAGCAGCTGGTCGCCGGCAAGGTGGCCCGAGGTATCGTTGATCAGCTTGAACTGGTCCAGGTCGATGTAGAGCAACGCCGCCTGCGGCCCGCCCCGCGCCACGGCCTCCAGCTCGCGGCGCACGCTGCGCTCGAACTCGCGCCGGTTGCACAGGCCGGTCAGCGCATCGTGCGTGGCCTGGTAGCCCAGCAGCTCGGTGAGCTGGCGCTGCTCGGACACGTCGCTGGCCACCACCAGCAGCCTGTCCAGGCCGCCCAGCTGCACCCTGCTGATCGAAGTCGAAGCCCAGAACCGGTCGTTGCCGAGCGTGTGCAGCAGCGCATCCACGTTGTTCCAGCGCATGTCGCCGACCGGCGCGGCCAGCGCGCTCTGCTGAACCGGGTCCTCGAACAGCGACGCCAGCGTGGCGCCGTCCGCCACGCCCCTGCCCAGGCGCGCGGCAGCCGCCTCGTTGGCGTAGACGATGCGGCCGTCATCGGCCCGCGCCATCAGCACCAGCGCCGGCAGCAGGTCGTTGAGGGTGCGGAAGCGTTCCTCGCTCTCGCGATAGCGCTCTGCCAGCTGGCGGCCCAGCGTCACCGCACGCCGGCGCATGGTCGCCGCCGACCACAGCAGCAGCGCCAGCAGCAGGCTGGCGACGGTGCCGGTCGCGCCCATCAGCCACAGCAGGCTTGCGTTGTAACCGCTGTCGCGCGCCTGCAACTGCACCCTCCAGCGGCGCTCGCCAAAGGAGACCCCGCCGCCGTAGACCGAGGCACCGGGCGCGACGTGGCCGCCGGAGTCGTAAAGGGTCATGGTCGTTTCGCCGGTGGTGTCGAGCACCCTCACGCGGTAGCGGTGCAGCGCATCCGGCGGCAGCGCGGCGAGCAGCATCGGCCGCACCCGCATGCTGATGCCCAGCGCGCCGATCTCGCGCGCACGGCGCTGGGCGACATCCGACGGGCGCGGTCCGCTGCTGTAGACCGGGAGCCGCACGACCACGCCCATGGCGTCGCGTGCATCGTCGACCGGCTGGCGCAGCGGGAAGGCGGCGCTCATCACCGGGCGGTCGATGTCGCGGGCACGCAGCAGCGCCCGCAGGTTCGCCTCCTGCGCGGCCATGTCGAAGCCGACCAGGCTGCGATTGCCGGCCAGCGGCACGACGCTCTCGTAGCGATATCCCGGGGGCCCGCCGGGGCGTTCGGGCTCGCTGCGGCGCGCGAACACCATCGCCACCAGGCTCGGAAGCACCTCCTGCGCATGCAGGTTGTCGTGCACGTCGGCGAACTGCTGCTGGTCGATATCGTCGCTGACCATGAACGACGACTGCACCGCGCGCAGCAGCAGCCCGCTGGTCTCGAACTGCCGCTCCACCTGCGCCACGCTGCGCCGCGCCACCTGCGAATCCTGCATCCGCGCCCCGGCCTGGAGGTTGTCGCGCTCGAGCAGCAGCACCGCGGCGGTCCCCAGCAGGCCCGCGAGCAGCCCCGCCAGCGCGAATGTCCAGGCCGGCAGGCCGAGCAGCAGCGACTGCGCCTGGACGCCGTCGTCCTGCAGCGGCTGTGTGCTTGCGGCAAAATGCCCGGACCTTTCCATCGTGCCCCGTTGATGAACGCAGACCCCTCAATCCTATATGCCGCGCACCTTGATGTGCTGAAAGGCCGCGCCGACGCCGCCCTGGAGCGCGCCGGCCTGGACCACCTCGTCGTGCCCAGCGGCACCGTGCACTACCAGGTATTCGACGATCGCGACTATCCCTACGCGGTCAACCCGCAGTTCAAGGCATGGCTGCCGCTGACCCGGAATCCCGGCAGCTGGCTGGTGTACACGCCGGGCAGCAAGCCGCGCCTGGTGTACCTGCAGCCTCACGATTACTGGCACGTGGTGCCCGATGCGCCGGCCGGATACTGGGTCGAGCACTTCGACGTGGTGGTGATCCGCAGCGCCGACGAGGCGCAGCAGCACCTTCCGAAGAACGCCAGCCGCTGCGCGATCCTCGGCGAGCCGCAGAGCGCGCTGGGCCAGTACGGCGCGTTCAAGCCCAACAACCCGCCAGCCGCCGTCGACTATCTCGAATACCACCGCGCCTACAAGACGCCGTACGAAATCGCGATGATGCGCGAGGCCACGCGCCGCGGCGTGCGCGCGCACCGCGCCGCCGAGCGCGCCTTCCGCGCCGGTGCCAGCGAGTTCGGCATCCACCTGGCCTACTGCCAGGCCGCCGGGCAGGATGCCAATGAGCTGCCCTACGGCAACATCGTCGCGCTCAACGAGCACGGCGCGGTCCTGCACTACACCGAACTCGGGCGCCTGCCGCCGAAGCCGGTGCGCAGCTTCCTGATCGACGCCGGCGCCAGCCACGGCGGCTACGCCAGCGACATCACCCGCACGTATTCGGCCGACACCGGCGACGAGTTCCAGTCGCTGGTCGACGCGGTCGACGCGGCGCAGCTGGGGATGTGCGCGCAGGTCCGCGCCGGCGCCGACTACAAGCAGCTGCACATCGATGCGCACCTGGCGCTGGCGGCGATCCTCAAGGATGCCGGCGTGCTCAGGGTGTCGCCCGAGGACGCACTGTCCCGGGGCATCAGCGCCGCGTTCTTCCCGCACGGCCTGGGCCACGGTATCGGCCTGCAGGTCCACGACGTCGCCGGCTTTGCCGCCTCCGACGCCGGCGGCCGGATCGAGCCGCCCGAGGGACATCCGTTCCTGCGCCTGACGCGCGTGCTGGAGCCGGGCATGGTGGTGACCATCGAGCCGGGCATCTACGTGATCGACATGCTGCTCGAGAAGCTCAAGCAGGACGGCCACGCCGACGCCATCGACTGGTCGCGCATCGACGCCTTCCGCCCCTACGGCGGCATCCGCATCGAGGACGACGTGGTGTGCACCGACGGCGACCCGGTGAACCTGACGCGCGAGGAGTTCGCGACCGAGGGTTGAACGTCGCGACACCTGCGTAACAAGCCGTCGGCCGGGTTGGCCTCACCAACCCGGCGTTGCGGCACTCCGATGCTGGGTTGGTGGAGCTAACCCAGCCTACGCAAGCGGGCTGTCTCCACTCGGATTCGGTTGCGGCACCCCGATGCCGGGTTGGTGGAGCTAACCCAGCCTACGCAAGCGGGCGGGCGGGCTGTCTCCGCTCGGATTCGTAGGCTGGGTTGGCTTTATCAACCCAGTCTGTAGGCTGGGTTGGCTTCATCAACCCAGCATCGCGGCGCCGATTTCGCTGGGTCGATAGAACCGACCCAGCCTACGCAGGCCGATGGGCTGTCTCCGCTGAACGCGCCGCCATGAACTCCTCGATCTCGTCGGCACTGCGCGCCAGCTCTTCGGTCAACACTTCATGGCCATCCTTGGTCACGACAATGTCGTCCTCGGTACGGATGCCGATGCCGCGCCACTTCGCCGCCACCGACTTGTCGTCCGGCGAAATGTACAAGCCAGGCTCGATCGTGAACACCATGTCCGGCTCGAGCAGCCGCGACTGCCCGTCGATGCGGTAATCGCCCACGTCATGCACGTCCAGGCCGATCCAGTGGCCGGTCTTGTGCAGGTAGAAGCGCTTGTAGCTGCCGTCGGCGATGTTCTTTTCGAGCTTGCCCTTGAGCAGGCCGAGCCGGAGCAGGCCCTCGGTCAGGGTCTCGACCACTGCTTGGTGACCGGCCTCGTAGGGCACGCCCGGCCTCGCCTGCGCCAGCGCGGCGGCCTGCGCGGCGCCGACCAGGTCGTGCAGCGCGCGCTGCTCCTTGCTGAAGCGGCCGTTGACCGGGAAGGTGCGGGTGATGTCGGCCGCGTAGCCGCCGATCTCGGCGCCGGCGTCGACCAGCACCAGGTCGCCATCGTTCGCCTTCGCGGCGTTGGCGATGTAGTGCAGCACGCAGCCGTTGGCGCCGGCACCGACGATGGTCCCGTAGGCCGGATAGCCATCGTGGGCGCGGAACACGCACTCGATCTGCGCCTGCAGCTCGTACTCGTGCACGCCCGGGCGCGCGGCGCGCATCGCGGCCTGGTGCGCAAGCACGGTGACCTTCGCGGCCTTGCGCATCAGCTTCAACTCGTCGCGCGACTTGAACAGCCGCATCTCGTCGAGCAGGTGGCCCAGCTCCAGGAACTCGTGCGGCGGCTCCGCGCCACGGCGCACCTGGGCGCGCACGCGGTTGAGCCAGCCGATCAGCTTCAGGTCGAAGTCGGTGTCGCGGCCGAAGTGGTAGTACACCCGCGTGCGGCCTTCGAGCAGGCCGGGCAGGATCTCGTCGATGTCCTCGATCGGGTAGGCGTCGTCCATGCCGTAGCCGTCGACGGCGCCCTCCGGGCCGGCGCGCGGCCCGTCCCAGGCCTCGCGCGCAGGGTCGCGGTCGCGGCAGAACAGCAGGTTCTCGCCGTGCTTGCGCCCGGGCACCAGCACCAGTACCGCCTCGGGTTCGGGAAAACCGGCCAGGTACAGCAGGTCGGAGTCCTGCCGGTACGGGTAGTGCGTGTCGCGGCTGCGCACGCGCTCGGGCGCGGCGGGCAGGATCAGGATCGCGTCGTTTCCGGCCATGCGCATCAGCTGCTTGCGCCGCCGCGCATGCTGGGTCCGGGGTATCACTGTGTTGTTGGCCATCGTTGTCCGGATTGTCGGGTTCGAACCGGCCGCGCGCCGGTCAGTTGAGGTTCTTGCGATGCCGCGGGCCCAGCGCGCAGTCGCCATGCAGGAGCAGCGTCGCCACGCGCACGAACTCCTCGATCTCGGCGAGCGCCTGCTCGTCCTCCTCGTCGCCGTCGTCCTGCGGCGAGGCGGCGGCGAGCCGGGCGATGTCGGTCAGCGCCTCGCGGCTTTCGTCCGACAGCGGCGGGTCCTTGCCGGCGGCCAGGCCGAACGCGCCGAGGAAGCCACGGCACCATTCGAACAGCGCGCCGCTGCGCTCGGCCAGCCCGGCATCGTCGTCGGGCAGCAGCAGCGCGAATTCGAAACTCTGGTCCTCGAGCTGCGCGGCGCTGGCCTTGGCCATGCGGTCGAGCGCGCTGCCTTCGACGATCGCGGGCAACTCCGCATCGACCAGCAGCTTGCCGAGCCAGTCGGGGCCGTCCCCGCCGCCGCCGGCGAGCCATCCGCACAGCGCGCCATGCAGTTCCGGCGCGTCCATGCCCAGCCCGAGGCTGCGGCTGGCGTCGTCGATCTCGCGCAAGGGGGGGAGTGCCGGGGACAAGGCAGGGATCCGGGTTCGGGGGCCCAAGTGTAGCAACGCCCCCGCCCCCGTCGCGGACACTGCACGCCTGCATCTGGATTACACTGCGACGAGCCGCGGGGAGGCGGCAGAGGGCTTTCGTCTTGACCGATCACGCCGACCTGCTCCTGCTGGGGTTCATCGTCCTGGTGCTGGCGCTGGTCGCCGCACTGGCGATCCTCGTGGCGCTGCGGCGACGCAGCGAGCGGGCATACGTGGCCAAGCTGCGCGACCGCGAGGAGCAGTTGAAGCTGGCGCTGTGGGCCACCGGCGAACACTACTGGGACTACGATCTGGCCAGCGGCAAGCTGCGCCGGTTCCAGCCGGACGATGAAACGACCCGGGCCGACGGACTCGCCAGGCTCTCCGGGCCGGTCGAAGTCGATCAGGTGCTGCACCCCGACGACCTGCCGTTGGCGCAGGACAGCCTGCGCCGGTACCTCGAGGGCGCGACGCCGATGTTCCGTTCCGAACACCGCGTGCTCGACAACCTCGGGCAATGGGTCTGGATCCGCGCACGCGGGCGCGCGGTGTCGCGCGACGCCGCAGGAAACGTGGTGCGCTTGGCGGGTACCGCGCTCAACATCACCAACGACCGCCACGTCGAGCGCGAGCGCCGGATCGCCAGTGCCGTGCTGCGCAACATGAACGAGGCGGTCGCCGTCCACGACCACGATTTCGGATTCGTCTCGGTCAACCCGGCGTTCACCCGCATGACCGGATACGGCGACGAGGAAATCGCCGGCCGCGGCGCGGACCTGCTCGACAGCCCGCAGCACGACCCCGCGTTCTATCGCCACGTGCGCGAGATCGCCGCGCGCCAGGGGCGCTTCTCCGGCGAGATGTGGCAGCGGCGCAAGGACGGCGAGGAGTTCCTCTGCGCGATCGAGACCAGCGTGGTGCAGGAGGCCGAGGGCGAACCGCCTCTGTACGTCGCCGTGCTCACCGACATCACCCAGCAAAAACGCGCCGAGCAGGAGCTGCGCTACCTCGCCAACTTCGACACCCTGACCAACCTGCCCAACCGCACCCTGCTGTCGGAGCGCTTGTCGCGGGCGATCGTGCGTGCCCGGCGCGAGAACAACCGCGTCGCGGTGCTGTTCCTCGACCTGGACCGCTTCAAGGACATCAACGACTCGCTCGGCCACGCCGCCGGCGACCGCATCCTGCGCTCGGCGGCGGTGCGCCTGCAGCAGACCGTCGGCCAGCACCACACCGTCGCCCGGCTCAGCGGCGACGAGTTCACGGTGGTGCTGGAAAACCTGGAGAGCCTGGCCGATGCGGACAAGGTCGCGCGCGAGATCATCATGGCCTTCGAGGCGCCGCTGATCATCGACGAGCGCCAGGAAATCTCGATCTCGCCCTCGATCGGCATCAGCGTCTACCCCGACCACGGCCAGGTGCCGACCGAACTGCTCAAGCAGGCCGACACCGCGATGTACCAGGCCAAGGCCGCCGGCCGTCGCACCTTCGCCCGCTACGACGACGCGATGGACGTGTCGGTCCGCCAGCGCGCCACCATCTCCGGCGCGCTGCGCAAGGTGATCGACCGCGGCGAGCTGCACCTGGCCTACCAGCCGCGGCTGGCCCTGCAGTCTTCGCGCATCACAGGGGTGGAGGCGCTGCTGCGCTGGACCAGCGAGGAACACGGCGAGATCCCGCCCAGCGAGTTCATCCCGCTGGCCGAGGAGAGCGGCCAGATCCTGGAAATCGGCGAATGGGTGCTGCGCGAGGCCTGCCTCACCCTGCACCGCTGGCGCCAGCACGGCCTCGCCGACCTGAACATCGCCGTCAACATGTCGGTGCTGCAGTTGCTGCGCGGCAACTTCCCCGACGTGGTGCAGCGCATCCTCGCAGACACCGGCGTGCCGGCCAGCGCGCTGGAGCTGGAGCTGACCGAAAGCGTGCTGATGGCGAACGCCGCGCAGACGGCGGGCAAGCTGCAGGCGTTCCGCGAGATCGGCGTGTCGCTTGCAATCGACGACTTCGGCACCGGCTACTCCTCGCTCGCCTACCTCAAGCGCCTGCCGATCACCACCATCAAGATCGACAAGGAGTTCATCGGCGACCTTTCGCGCGACCCGGACGACGCCGCGATCACCAGCACGGTCATCACCATGGCCCACTCGCTGGGGCTGAACGTCGTCGCCGAGGGCGTCGAGACCCAGGCGCAGCTGCAGTTCCTGCGTGCCCAGGGCTGCGACGAAATCCAGGGGTTCTGGCTGTCGCGGCCGCTGGACGCGCACGCCTGCCTGGCCTTCATCCGCCACTGGGGCCCGGCCCGCGCCGGCGCGGCCGCGGTCACGCCTTGACCGCCCCCCGCCGCGTGCCTATCTTGCCGACATGGACAGCCCGGACGTGATCGAACAGCTGCGCGCGCTCGCCGAACGCTTCGACGCGCTCGCCGAACGCACCCGCCGGCTGGCCGAAGAGAACCGCAGCCTGCGCCAGCAGCACGAACAGCTGGCCGGCGAACGCTCGCAGCTGCTGGCGAAGAACGAGCAGGCGCGTTCGCGCGTCGAGGCGATGATCGCCCGGCTCAAGTCATTGGAGCAGCACACGTGAGCGCCAGCGAACCGGCCAGCATCCGCGTCCTCGACCGCGAGTACACCGTCGGCGTCGAGCCCGGCGAACGCGACAGCCTGATGACGGCGGCCAAGCTGCTCGACGCGCGAATGCGCGAGGTGCGCGGCGCCAACCGCATGGCCGCGGTCGACCGGGTCGCGGTGCTGGCCGCGCTGAACTTCGCCCACGAACTGCAGCAGCTGCGCGAACAGTCCGAACGCCGCGACCGCGAGCTGGCGAGCACGGTGGGCGAGCTGCAGCGCAAGCTCGATGCCCTGTTCGATGCCTGAGCGCGGCTGCCGCGTCGCGCGGCACTCGTCCACGTCCACGATGAATGCCGGCCGACGAACGGAACCGGGTGCGGGTCGCCTCGCGCTATACTCATCCCGCGTTCTCTGCCGTGATCGACGGCGTGCACAAACATACGCCTTGTCCCTTAATGACGACCACGGGGGCGCAGCGGAAACCGGGGGTGCAAGCCCGCCTCGCAGCGGAAAGCCCGAAGGATTCCCGGCGCTCCCACTTGAACCCCGGGTTCAAGGTCGTTTGGCACGCATCGACATGGTGGAGGACGTATTTTCCTGCGCCGGCATGCACCAGCGCGTCCTGCCGGTCGATGGCAGCGCGAATGCGCCGATGGCCGCTGCATGAGCGCCGACGCAGAAGCCGCGGACGCAAAGGCGCTGCGCCGCTCCATCCGCGAACAGCGCCGGGCCACGCCGGCCAGCCAGCGTATTTCCGCGGCCGAACGCCTCGCCGACCGGCTGCTGTCGCTGCCCTTCATGCCCGAACGCGGCCATGTCGCCGGCTACTGGGCGGTCGACGGCGAGATCGGGCTGCACGCCTGGCAACTTCGCCTGCCACCGTCGCTCACCTATTGCCTGCCCGTCCTGCACGAGGATCGGCTGCGCTTCGCGCCGTGGCGCGCCGGCGATGCGCTGTTGTCCAACCGGTACGGCATCCCCGAGCCCGATATCGCACCCGACGCCCTGCTCGCAGCGGAGGACATGGCGCTCGTCGTCGCCCCCCTGGTCGCGTTTGATGCGCAGTGCCATCGCCTCGGCATGGGAGCAGGCTGGTACGATCGCAGCTTCGCGTTCCGGCGCGACCGCGCAGCGCCGCCCTGGCTGGTGGGCGCGGCCTTCGCCACCCAGCAGGTCGACACGATCGCAGCCCAGTCCTGGGACGTGCGTATGGACGCGGTCTGCACCGAACGACAAATCTTTCCCGCACCCTTCGACGCCGAATGAGTCCACGCAAACGCCACTGGCTGATGAAGTCCGAACCAACGGATTTCTCGATCGACGACCTGAAGCGCGTCGGCACCGAGCCCTGGACCGGCGTGCGCAACTACCAGGCGCGCAACTCCATGCGCGACGACATGCGGGTCGGCGACGGTGTCCTGTTCTACCACTCCAACTGCGACGTGCCGGGTATCTACGGGATCGCCGAAGTGGCCAGCACCGCCTATCCGGACCCGACCCAGTTCCAGAAGAAGTCCAAGTACCACGACGCCAAGGCGACGCAGGAACAGCCGCGCTGGTTCCTTGTCGACGTCGGTTTCGTGCGCAAGCTCGACGCCCCGATCCCGCTGCAGACGATCCGCGACAATGCAGACGCGCTGGGTGAAGACTTCGCCCTGACCCGCAAGGGCTCGCGCCTGTCGGTGCTGCCGGTGACCGCGGCGCAGTGGAAGCTGCTGCTGGCGCTGGAAGGCAAGGAACAGCAGTAACCCTCGATCCCCAATCCCGAACGCCATGACCGAAGCCAAACGACTTGCCGCCGAAAAAGCCATCGAATTCGTCGAGGACGGGATGATCGTCGGCGTCGGCACCGGCTCCACGGTGGCCTGGTTCATCGACGCCCTGGCGCGCATCCGGCACAGGGTCGAGGGAGCGGTTTCGAGTTCCGAACAAAGCACCGCACGCCTGCGCGGCCACGGCATCGAAGTGATCGAGCTCAACAACGCCGGCCGCCTCGCGCTCTACGTCGACGGCGCCGACGAGTGTGACCCGCGCAAGTGCCTGATCAAGGGCGGCGGCGCGGCGCTCACGCGCGAGAAGATCATTGCCGAGGCCAGCGACAAGTTCGTCTGCATCATCGATCCGAGCAAGCAGGTCGATGTACTGGGCAAGTTCCCGCTGCCAGTCGAGGTCATCCCGATGGCTCGCAGCCTGGTCGCGCGCGCGATCGTGGCCGCCACCGGCGCGCAGCCGGTCTGGCGCGAAGGCGTGGAAACCGACAACGGCAACTGGATCCTCGACGTGCACGGCCTGTCCATCACCGAGCCGCTGGTGCTCGAACGCGAGCTCAACCAGATCCCCGGGGTCGTCAGCGTCGGCCTGTTCGCACGACGTCCCGCCGACGTGGTCATCGTGGGCGGCGAGCCCCCGACGGTGCTCTGACCGCGATCCCGCGCGGCCCCAGGGAATCCTGGCCGCCAAATACCCGAATCTGGCAGGAGCGGCTTCAGCCGCGAGCTCTCCAGCGCCTGGCAAACAGCCAGCCGAATCCTGAAACAGGAAACCATCGCACAAAAAGAAACCCCGCAGCCAAGGCTACGGGGTTTCGGGGTAAAGACCCTGGCAATGACCTACTCTCGCATGCTAGGTGCACACTACCATCGGCGCGTGCGCGTTTCACTTCCGAGTTCGGGATGGGATCGGGTGGTTCCACGCAGCTATTGTCACCAGGGAGAGGGTGGAGGGTCGCGCAGCCGGTGGATTGGCCGATAAACGCGCACACGCTCTCGTTGGTTGCCTCGGAACAAGCCCATGAAGCGGCCTGCCGTCGGCGAATAAGTTGGGACGTAGCGAAACTGTTTGCTTCGAACATCGACGTGTCGTCGAGTCCAAGGCCACTTGAGGTTATATGGTCAAGCCACACGGATCATTAGTACAGGTTAGCTCAACGCATTGCTGCGCTTACACACCCTGCCTATCAACCACCTGGTCTTGATGGTTCCTTCAGGGGGCTTGTGCCCCGGGAGATCTCATCTTGAGGCGCGCTTCCCGCTTAGATGCTTTCAGCGGTTATCGCTTCCGAATATAGCTACCCGGCAATGCCACTGGCGTGACAACCGGAACACCAGAGATTCGTCCACTCCGGTCCTCTCGTACTAGGAGCAGCCCCTCTCAAATCTCCAACGCCCATGGCAGATAGGGACCGAACTGTCTCACGACGTTCTGAACCCAGCTCGCGTACCACTTTAAATGGCGAACAGCCATACCCTTGGGACCGACTACAGCCCCAGGATGTGATGAGCCGACATCGAGGTGCCAAACGATTCCGTCGATATGAGCTCTTGGGAATCATCAGCCTGTTATCCCCGGCGTACCTTTTATCCGTTGAGCGATGGCCCTTCCACTCGGGACCACCGGATCACTATGACCGACTTTCGTCTCTGCTCGACTCGTCAGTCTCGCAGTCAGGCAGGCTTATGCCATTGCACTCTCGCAGACGGTTTCCAACCGTCCTGAGCCTACCATCGCGCGCCTCCGTTACTCTTTAGGAGGCGACCGCCCCAGTCAAACTACCCGCCACAGAGGGTCCCTGATCCGGATAACGGATCGAGGTTAGACATCAGAAAACAACAGGGTGGTATTTCACCTATGGCTCCACACCGGCTGGCGCCAGTGCTTCAAAGCCTCCCACCTATGCTACACAGTTCTTTCCTAATGCCACTCTGAAGCTGCAGTAAAGGTGCACGGGGTCTTTCCGTCTAACCGCGGGTACTCCGCATCTTCACGGAGAATTCAATTTCGCTGAGCATCTCCTGGAGACAGTGGGGAAGTCGTTACGCCATTCGTGCAGGTCGGAACTTACCCGACAAGGAATTTCGCTACCTTAGGACCGTTATAGTTACGGCCGCCGTTTACCTGGGCTTCATTTCGCAGCTTGCACCACTCCACTTAACCTTCAGGCACCGGGCAGGCGTCAGGCCCTATACGTCGTCTTGAAGCCGACTTAGCAGAGCCCTGTGTTTTTGCTAAACAGTCGCTACCCCCTGGCCTGTGCCCCCTGCAACTGGTTGCCCAGATGCAGGGCCTCCTTCTTCCGAAGGTACGGAGGCAATTTGCCGAGTTCCTTCAGGAGACTTCTCTCAAGCGCCTTGGTATACTCTACCATCCCACCTGTGTCGGTTTAGGGTACGGTCTATAATGGAGGGGCTATTTCCTGGAACCTCTTCAAAGCCTGACCAATCCAATAAGGTCAGACAATATACGAGATCCGTCACACACCTCCAGGCCCACGAATATTAACGTGGTTCCCATCGACTACCCCCTTCGGGCTCGTCTTAGGGGCCGGCTTACCCTGCTCAGATTAGCTTTAAGCAGGAACCCTTGGGATTTCGGCGAGAGGGCATCTCACCCTCTTTATCGCTACTCATGTCAGCATTCGCACTTCCGATACCTCCACGGTCCATTACCAGACCGCTTCATCAGCCTACGGAACGCTCCGCTACCGCGTGTATTGCTACACACCCTAAGCTTCGGTGCATCACTTGAGCCCCGTTACATTTTCGCCGCAGGAACCCTTATTTAGACCAGTGAGCTGTTACGCTTTCTTTAAAGGATGGCTGCTTCTAAGCCAACCTCCTGGTTGTTTTGGGATTCCCACATGCTTTACCACTTAGACGTGACTTGGGGACCTTAGCTGTAGGTCAGGGCTGTTTCCCTTTTGACGACGGACCTTAGCACCCGCCGTCTGTCTGCCGGATATTACTCTTGGGTATTCGGAGTTTGGTTAGAATTGGTAGATCTCGCGACCCCCGCATCCATCCAGTGCTCTACCCCCCAAGGTATTCATCCGACGCTCTACCTCAATAGATTTCGCGGAGAACCAGCTATTTCCCGGTTTGATTGGCCTTTCACCCCTAAACACAACTCATCCGACAATTTTTCAACATTGAACGGTTCGG
>DATCYC010000048.1:0-6870 GCA_036570525.1 Luteimonas sp. | reverse complement strand
CGATGGCCTGCATCGTCGCCGGCTTCGGCGTCGCGGCGCTACTCGGGGGATGGCTGGCGGCCTTCGTCGCGCGCCCTCACCGCGGTGGCGCCGCGCTGATGATCGGCGCGCCGGTCACGGTGCTGGTCCTGGTTGGCGCCGCGCTGGTTCCGCAGCCGGACTGGATGCCGGTGGTCGCGATGCTGCTGCCGATCCCGCTCGCGCTGTGCGCCTGGCGGCTGGCGATCCCGCGCGCGGAGCTGTAGGCCGCAGGACAAACCGCCCCTGCAGGAGCAAAGGAGCATGGGCCGGCGGGGTGACGCCGGCCCGGACCCGCTATTTCTCCCGCACCTCGAACTCGCCGTAGGGCTTGAGCTGTTCCGCAACCGCCGCGGCGTCGCCGACCACGACGATCGACTGGTTCTCCGGGTCGTAGTACTTGCGCGCCATCGCCTGCACCTGCGCGGCGTCGACCGCGCGGATCTTCGGCACGTACTCGCCCAGGTATTCCGGCGGCAGGCCGACCAGCCAGTTGCCGGCCAGCATCGAGGCGACGGCGCCCTGCAGCTGGTTGGAGATCAGGTAGCCGCCGGCGACGTAGCGCTTGGTGTCGTCAAGCTCGCGCGTCGGCACCGGTTCGTTGCCCAGGCGCTCGTACTCGGCGACGAACTCCTTCAGCGACGCGCCGGTGACCTCGTTGCGCACGTCGGCGCTGGCGGTGATGCTGCCGCCCTCGCGCAGCGCGCTCACGCTCGACCGCGCGCCATAGGTGTAGCCCTTGTCCTCGCGCAAATTCTGCATCAGGCGGCTGCTGAAGCCGCCGCCGACCACGGCGTTGGCCAGCTGCAGCGCGATGTAGTCCGGGTCGGTGGCGGCAATCGCCGGCCGGCCCAGCCGCACTGCGGACTGCACGCTGCCGTCGCGCTGCACCAGCACGAACTTCGGCGTCGCGGCGGCAGGCGCCCCGGGCGTTTCCGCCACCGGCTCGCCGCTGTTCTTCCAGTCGCCGAACGCGGACTGCGCCAGCGCGAAGGCCTGCGCCGGCTCGATTCGCCCGGTCACCACCAGCAACGCGTGGTCGGCGCGGAAGCGCCGGGCGTGGGCGTCGCGGAACTGCTGCGGCGTGACCGCCTTGATCGCTTCCTCGGTCGGGAGGGTATGGCCGTAGGGATGGTCGCCATAAACCGCCTGCGCCAGCGCGCGCCTGGCCTTGAAGCCGGGCTGCGCTTCGGCCGCCTTCAGGCCCTGCAGGGCGTTGGCCTGCGCCAGCTTGACCTCGCTGTCAGGGAACGCGGGCGCGCGTGCCACTTCGGCCAGAAGCTGCATCATGCCCGCGGCATTCGAGGCCAGCGCGTTGCCGTACACGGTGATGCCGTCGCTGCTGGCGTTGGCGCCGACGCTGCCGCCGTAGCCCTGGGCGGCCTCGGCGATCTGTTTCGAATCGTGGCGGTCGCTGCCTTCGGCAAGCAGGCCGGCGAGCATCGAGGCGAAGCCCGGCGCATCGTCGGCGGCGTAGCCGGCGCCGCGCACCGCCAGCACGTAGTCCACGCGCGGCACGCCGTCGCGCGGCAGCACCCACACCTCCAGGCCGTTGGCCAGGGTCTTTTTTTCGATATCCGGCACCGGCAGCGGCTTGTCGGCGCCATAGGCCGGCAGGTCCCTGGGCATCACCACGTCCTTGGCCAGCGCGGCGGCGGGCAGCAGCGCGCAGACGGCGGCGGCGAGCAGGGTCTTGTGCATGAGGTTCATGTCCGTGCTCCTCGGTTCTTTGCCGCGGGCGCGGCGGGCTGCGGCTGCAGCATGGCGGCGGGCTTGCGGTCGATGACGGTGCGGTTGTCGTCCGTCAGGTAGGTCTTCGCAACGCGCTGGATGTCGGCGGAAGTGACGCCCTCGATCCAGCCGGGGATCTTGTTGGCGACGTTGGCATCCCCCCAGAGCGTCTGCAGCTTGGCCAGCGTGTCGGCGCGGGAGAGGAACATCTCCAGCCCGTCGTACCAGTCGGCCAGCATCGCGGTCTTGACCCGCGCCAGCGTGGCGTCGTCGACGCCTTCGTCCACCACCTTCGCGATCTCCTCGTCGATCGCCGCCAGCACGGCGTCGGCATCGGTGGTCGGCTTGTACAGCGCAAACACGGTGAACAGTGTCGGGCCATCGTATTCCCAGGCGCTGGTCAGGCCGTACAGCGAGTCGACGTTGAGGGCGAGCTCACGCCCTTTCACCAACCCCTGGTACAGCCGCGAGGCATCGCCATCGGCCAGCAGCGCGCCGAGCACCGCCATCGGCGCCTGGTCCTCGCTGCCGCGCTCGGGCATCTTCCAGGCCGCGGCGATCGCCGGCACCTGCGCCAGCGCATCGGACTGCTGCGCGCGCTTGCCGGCGGTGTTCAGGCCTTCACTGTAATCCGGCGCGGCCGGAGTCTTGCGCGCCGGAATGCCGCCGAAGTATTTCTCGGCCAGAGCGAACGCCTGCTCCGGCGTCACGTCGCCGGCGATGCCGAGCACCGCGTTGTTGGGCCCGTAGTAG
Source organism: Luteimonas sp. (assembly GCA_036570525.1). Classification (GTDB taxonomy): domain Bacteria; phylum Pseudomonadota; class Gammaproteobacteria; order Xanthomonadales; family Xanthomonadaceae; genus Luteimonas. The sequence goes on along the minus strand of DATCYC010000048.1, from coordinate 4,368 downwards.
TCGCGATGGAACGCGGCCACGTCCTCCAGGCTGGCGGTCTCCAGGTCCTCGAAGCTGCCGTAGCCGTCGTGGTTGTTCTCCCACTTGTTGAAGGCCAGCTGGCCGATGTCGATCCACATGAAGCCACCATAGGGCTGGTTCTTCACGTTGACCCGGATCTCTTCCTTCACCACGTCCTGCTGGTTCTTCAGCGTGACCGGGTTGAAGTCGAGCGTCTTCATGCGGTCGGCTTCCAGCCACAGGATCGGCTCGAGCGCGGAGACCGGCGCGGTTTCGATGTAGTTGGTGAAATCCGGGCGCGTGGAGCCGTTGTTGCGGCCGCCGCCGCCGGTGATCACGCGGTCGAAGGTGCCTTCCGGCGCGTTCGGCGTGCCCTCGAACATCAGGTGCTCGAACAGGTGCGCGAAGCCGGTGCGGTCGCGTGGCTCCAGGCGCATGCCGACGTGGTAGACCACGCTCACGCCCACCACCGGCGCGCTGTGGTCCTCGGACACGACCACGGTCAGGCCGTTATCGAGGGTCTTCGTGGCGATGGGCAGCTTCCAGGCATCGGTGTCGGCCGCCTGGGCCGTCGATGCGAGCAGCAGGCCGGCCAGCAACAGCATCACGTGTCGCGTGCGCACGGAATTCTCCTTGTTCCCCGATGTAGACCGGCACGGTAGCGCCACCGGCCGCCCGCCAGACGGGCCAGAAGTCATGCCGGCGCCTCGGGTCTGGCCGCGCGGCCATCGATCGCCGAAACTGTCCCGCCCGCCATCGCCAGCCGCCCATGACCGCATTGCGCCTTCCCGCCCTGCTCCTGTCCGCCTTCTCCTGCTCACTGCTGCTCGCCGCCTCCGCGACGGCCGCCGAACCCGTCCTTCCCCAGCTCAAGGCCTACACCGTCAACGAGAGCTGGCGCCAGCCGGTCGAACCACGGCAGGTCGCCGAGCACACCTGGCGCATCGGCACCGAAGGCATCCACGCGCTGCTGGTCAAGACCGACGCCGGCGCGGTACTCATCGACGGCGGCATGCCGCAGGCGGCCGACATGCTGCTGGCGCAGATGCGGGAGCTCGGTGTCGAGCCCGGCGACCTGAAGCTGATCATGCACAGCCAGGCCCATGGCGACCACGTCGGCCCGCTGGCGGCGGTCCGGCGCGCGACCGGCGCAACGCTGGTGAGCAACGCCGAATCCGCCGTGCTGCTCGCGGCCGGCGGCAGCGACGATATCCACTTCGGCGACCAGATCCTCTACCCGCCAGTGCACGTCGACCGCATCGTCCACGACGGCGAAGCGGTCGAACTGGGCGGCCTGCGCCTCACCGTCCACTTCATGCCCGGCCATACGCCCGGCAGCATGGCCTGGACGTGGACCGACGTGCGCGACGGCCGACCGCTGCGCATCGCCTACGTCGACAGCCTCAGCACGCCGGGCTACCAGCTGATGGACAACCCGCGCATCCCGCGCCTGGTCGACGACTTCCGCCACAGCTTCGACGTGGTCCGCGCCCTGCCCTGCGACCTGCTGCTGACCCCGCATGTCGGCTCCGGCAGGCACGAAGGCGACGGCGCGCCGCTGACCTGCCGCGAGTACGCCGACAAATCCGAGCGTGCATTCGATGCGGAGCTCGCGAAGCAGCGCGGCGAAAACTCCTGATGCCCTACACCCCGATCGTCGCCACCCTGGGCTACGTGCTCTCGCCCGACGGCCGCCAGGTGCTGATGCTCCACCGCAACGCGCGCGCCGACGACCACCACCTGGGCAAGTACAACGGCCTGGGCGGCAAGATCGAGCCGGACGAGGACGTGCTCGCCGGCATGCGCCGCGAGATCGCCGAGGAGGCCGGGATCGACTGCACCGCGCTGTCGCTGCGCGGCACGATCAGCTGGCCCGGCTTCGGCAAGCACGGCGAGGACTGGCTCGGATTCGTGTTCGTGGTGACCGCGTTCACCGGCACGCCGCTGCAGCGCAACCCGGAAGGCACGCTGGAGTGGGTCGCGATCGACCGCCTGCACGAACTGCCGATGTGGGAGGGCGACCGCGAGTTCCTGCCGCTGGTCTTCGACGACGACCCGCGCCCGTTCCACGGCGTGATGCCGTACCGCGACGGGCGCATGCAGTCCTGGCGCCATTCGCGCGCATAGCTCGCCGGGGCAAGCCCTGCCGCTCCCGAACGGGCTGATCACAATGCCTTCGACACCGAGCCTGCAACACGACCGCTGCATAATGCACGGACCATCCACCGGAGCCCAACGAATGCGCGCTGTCCCGCTCGCCTGCCTCGCCGCCCTGCTCGCCGCCTGCAGCGGCAACGTCCGCGACACGGCGCCCGCGGGCTTGGCTGCCCACCCGGTGCCACCGATCGAAGTGCCCGACGTGGCCCATCCGCAGGGCGAGACAGCAGCCTGGTGGTATCGCAGCGGCGCCGCGCGCGCGGCCGCCAACGGCGCGATGCAGGGGCAGGCGAAGAACGTGATCGTGTTCCTCGGCGACGGCATGAGCCTGGCCACCGTGACCGCGGCGCGCATCCTTGATGGCCAGCGCAAGGGTCACCCGGGGGAAGAGAACCAGCTCGCCTGGGAAACCTTCCCGGCCACCGCACTGAGCAAGACCTACAACACCGATGCGCAGACGCCGGACTCGGCCGGCACCATGACCGCCATCGCCACCGGGGTGAAGACCCACATCGGCGCGATCGGCGTCAGCGCGGGCCGCCACAACGACTGCGCGCAGTCGCTCGACCATCATCTGCAGAGCTGGCTGGCGCTGGCGGCCGACGCCGGCATGGGCACCGGCATCGTCACCACCGCGCGCCTCACCCACGCCACGCCCGCGGCCACCTACGCCCACGTGCCCAATCGCGGCTGGGAAAGCGACGCGTCGCTGCCCGTCGCCGCGCGCGAGGCGGGCTGCCGCGACATCGCCAGCCAGTTCATCGATTTCGCACGCGAGCAGGACGCACCGCAGGTGGTGCTTGCCGGCGGCGCGCGCGAGTTCCTGCCCGATGAGGAAGTCATGCCCGGCGTTCGCGGCAAGCGCAAGGACGGCCGCAACCTGGTTGCCGAATGGCAGGCGCTCAATCCCGGGGGCGCATTCGTCCACGACACCCGGCAGTTCGAGGACGCGCGCGGCAAATCCCCCGTGCTCGGCCTGTTCGAGCTGAGCCACATGCAGTACGAGCATGACCGTGATCGAGGCCCGGAGGGCGAGCCGGACCTGGAAGCGATGACCCGCTTCGCGATCGAGTCGCTGTCGCGCAACCCCGATGGCTACGTGCTCTTGGTCGAAGGCGCGCGCATCGACCACGCCAACCACGATGGCAACGCCTACCGGGCGCTGGACGAAACCACGTCCCTGTCGCGCGCGGTGCAGGCCGCTGTCGACATGACATCCGCCGACGACACCCTGATCGTGGTCACCGCCGACCACTCGCACGTACTCAACTTCGCCGGCTACCCGCGCCGCGGCAATCCGATCCTGGGCAAGGTCCGCGAGGACGGAGAAGGCCCGGCGCTGGACGCCCTCGGCCTGCCATACACCACGCTCAGCTACGCCAACGGTCCCGGCTATCGCGACGCCAGCGCCGACGAGCCCGGCGTGCAACCTGCCGCCGGCCGCCCCGACCTCGCCGATATCGACACCACCGACCCCGACTACCGGCAGGAAGCGATGGTGCCGCTGGGAGCGGAGACCCACGGCGGCGAGGATGTCGGCATCTGGGCGCGCGGCCCCGGCAGCGCCGCCTTCCGCGGCACGCTGGAGCAGAACGTGATCTACCACGTCATCGTCCAGGCCACGCCGGCGCTGCGCGGGCACCTGTGCGAGGCTGGCAACTGCAACGCCGACGGCGTGCCCGTGGAACTGCCGGCGGTCGACGATTCCGCGCCCGGAAAATGAGCCAGGCGGCCGCGCCACGCGCAGCATCGGACGAAAAGGCAATGCCCACCGGCGCCAGCACCGGCCACGATCCACGTCCAACCGCAAGGAAACTCCCCATGAACCGACTCGACAACAAGGTCTGCCTGGTCACCGGCGCCGCCAGCGGCATCGGCAAGCGCATCGCCGAGGTCTACGCCGCGAACGGCGGCAAGGTGGTGATCGCCGACCTGAAGATCGACGCCGCGGAAGTCGCGGCCAAGGAGATCCGCGATGCCGGCGGCGACGCGCTCGCCGTCGCCATGGACGTCACCGACGAGCAGCAGGTCGTCGACGGGGTGGCGAAGACCATCGCCCACTACGGCCGCGTCGACGTGCTGGTGTCCAACGCCGGCATCCAGATCGTCAACCGCGTCACCGACTTCAGCTTCGGCGACTGGAAGAAGATGCTGGCGATCCACCTCGACGGCGCCTTCCTCACCACCCGCGAGTGCATGCGCGACATGCAG
>DATCYC010000047.1:0-4771 GCA_036570525.1 Luteimonas sp. | reverse complement strand
CGGCTTCCTGGTGCCGGCGGCGGCGGCGGGCGAGGCGGCCTCCGCGTTCGGCGCGGGCGCGGGCGCGTGGGGGGACTACAGCACCGCCACCGGTGCCCTGGCGCAGGCCGATGGCACTGAGGCCACGGCCTTGGGCTACTTCGCCTACGCGCAGGGCGACACCGCCAGTGCCGTGGGTGCGGAAGCATGGGCCGCTGGCGTGGGCAGTACCGCGGTGGGCTTCTACAGCACGACCTATGGCGCCGACAGCGTGGCGCTGGGTGCCAACTCGATGGCCGATGCCGACAACAGCGTGGCGCTGGGCGCGAACTCCTATGCCGACCGTGCCAATACGGTATCGGTGGGCGATGTCGGTGACGAGCGCCAGATCACCAACGTGGCCGCGGGCTCCGAGGACACCGATGCGGTGAACCTGGCGCAGCTGCAGGAAGTGGCAAAGACGGCCGACAACACCGATCACTTCTTCAAGGCCAGCGACGACCCGGACAACCCGGGCGTGGGTGCGTACGTGGAAGGCATCAATGCCACCGCGGCGGGCGAGAATGCCAACGCGATCGGCGATGGCGCTTCGGCTTACGGCAGCGGCGCATACGCCATCGGCGGGAACACCGTCGCAATGGGCCAGAACAGTACGTCCAATGGCGACGGAAGCGTCGCGATCGGCGGCATGGGGCAGGCCTACGACGAGTACAACACGCCGATCTACGACGAAAACGGGGATCCGGTCCTGATCGGTACCCAGGCAGTCGTGGGATCCACCGCGATCGGCGCGGGCGCCCAGGCCACCGGCGAGGTCAGTACCGCAGTGGGAAATGGTGCCCAGGCGCTGGGCGGCAATTCGTTCGCCGGCGGCCACAAGTCGCGCGCGACCGGGGACTACAGCGTCGCGATCGGGCAGGACGCCTGGGCCAGCGGCTACCTCTCCACCGCGGTCGGCTGGTTCTCCTGGGCGACGGCGGAAGGTGCGACCGCTTTCGGCGCGAGCGCCTGGGCGACCGGCACCGACTCGTCGGCGTTTGGCGAGGCGGCCTGGGCCAGCGGTTCCGGCGCCACATCGGTCGGCTACAACAGCTGGGCCCCGGGCAACAGTTCGACGGCGGTGGGCCGTGGTGCCTTTGCCTACGACGATTACAGCGTGGCCATCGGCTACCAGGCGCTGGGTAACCGGATCAACACGATTGCCATCGGCACCAACTCGCTGGCAAACGCCGAAAGCGCGATCGCGGTCGGTGCGGGCAGCCAGGCCACGGGCAACAACTCGGTTGCCCTCGGGGCGGGCTCGAATGCCGACCGTGACTACAGTGTTTCCGTCGGCAGCGCCGGCAACGAACGCCAGGTCACCAACGTGGCTGCCGGTACCGAGGCCACCGACGCGGTGAACAAGTCCCAGCTCGACGAACTCGCCGACACGGCCGTGCAGTACGACGACGAGGACAAGGACACCGTGACGCTGGCTGGCGAGGAGGGCACGGCGATCGGCAACGTCGCCGCCGGCTCGGTCAGCGCCACCAGCATGGACGCGATCAATGGTGGCCAGCTGTACGGTGCACTCGACAGCGCCGCCCAGATGCTGGGCGGCGGCGCGGCGGTGACGGCGTTCGGCACGATCTCGGCGCCGACGTACATGGTCCAGGGCGGCAATTACTTCAACGTCGGCGATGCGCTCAGTGCGCTTGATGGCGCGATCAGCGGCCTCGACAGCCGTGTCACCGAACTGGAGTCCTTCCCCGGCAACGGCAACAACGGGAGCGGGAACAATGGCAGCGGCGGCCGCTCCACCGGAGGCAGCACATCCGAAACCGCGGTCGCGGGCACGGGTGGAAGAACGAGCGTCGGGGACGGTGATGCGGCGACCGGCGGCAACGAAGGCCAGGTCACCAACGTGGCCGACGGCGTCGCGGCCACCGATGCGGTGAACAAGGGCCAGCTCGACACCGGTATCGCCGACGCCAAGGCCTACACCGACACCACCGCCACGCAGACCCTGTCGTCGGCCAACGCCTACACCGATGCCAAGTTCGCGGCATGGGACGACACGTTCGCCGCATTCCAGGGCGAGATCGACCACCGCCTGGCCGAGCAGGACCGCCGCATCGACAAGCAGGGCGCGATGAGCGCGGCCATGCTCAACATGGCCACCAGCGCCGCCGGTATCCGCACCCAGAATCGCGTGGGCGTCGGCGTCGGTTACCAGAGCGGCGAAAGCGCGCTTTCGATCGGCTACCAGCGTGCGATCAGCGATCGCGCGGTGATCACCATCGGCGGCGCGTTCAGCGGTGACGAGTCTTCGGTCGGCGTGGGCGCCGGCTTCGGATGGTAAGGGCGGGAACCGGATGCGACCTGCCTGCAGGCCGCAACAGACATTGCGCCATGTCTGGCAAACGGAAGCAGGCGTGAACCATGACCCATGACAACAATCCAGATGAGGAAGTGCCTCCAATGACGAACAAGAACATTCGCGCCAGCCTGTTGGCCACGGTGATCGTCGGCATGCTGTCCGGCTCGGCGATCGCGGCGGACCGCGGCCCCCGCCAGGGCGAGCCGCCCAGGATCAACGCGGCGACCATGGGCGACCAGCAGTCGTTCAGCCGCTTCATCGTGACCTATCGCGACGGCGCGGCCGCGAAGAACAACCGCAGCGCCATCGCACGCAACATGGCCACCGCGCTGTCGCGCGCGGGCCTGTCGACCAAGGCCCGGCCGGCCAATGCCAGCTACATGCGCAAGCTGGCGATCGGTTCGGACCTGGTGAAGACCTCGCGCAAGCTCGATCGGGCCGAAGCCGCGGCATTCATGCGCCAGATCGCCGTCGACCCGGCGGTTGCGCATGTCGAGGTCGACCGCATGCGCCGGCCGGTGCGCGACCTGCGCGCCCAGGCCAGGGTGCAGCCGCAGGCGTTCACGCCCGACGACACCTACTACGGCGCCTACCAGTGGCACCTGAAGGCCCCCGACGGCACCGCGACAGCCAATGGCGTGGCCAACCTCGGCGGCAGCAACGTCAACAATGCCTGGGACCTGGCCGACGGCAACGGCGTCGTGATCGCCGTGCTCGATACCGGCATCACCGCGCATCCCGACATCGATACCTCGCTTGCCGACGCGGGCTACGACTTCATCACCGATGCCTTCGTCTCCGGCCGGGACACCGACGGCCGCGCCCCCGGCGGCTGGGACCTGGGCGACTGGACCACGGAGGAACCGTGGCTGAGCGAATGCACCAACGCACAGAACCCGCCCGACGACAGTTCGTGGCACGGCACGCACGTTGCCGGCACCGCCGGCGCCGAGCTGACCAACAACGCATCGGGCATGGCCGGCGTCGCCTACAACGCCAAGGTCCTGCCGGTGCGCGTGCTCGGACACTGCGGCGGCTACACCAGCGACATCACCGACGCGATCATCTGGGCCTCGGGCGGCCAGGTTCCCGGCGTACCGGACAACACCAACGTCGCCCAGGTCATCAACCTGAGCCTCGGCGGTTCCGGTGCCTGCAGCCAGGCCGAAGCCGATGCGATCGCGGGCGCGAACGCACGCGGTTCGACCGTCGTCATCTCCGCCGGCAACAGCGGTGCGGATGCCGCCAATTACTCGCCCGGCAACTGCCCCGGCGTGATCACGGTGGCGGCCAACGGCATCTACAGCAAGCGCGCGTTCTATTCCAACTACGGCAGCACCGTGGAGATCGCGGCGCCGGGTGGTGGCGTGTATCCGAACGATGGCTCCTCGGGTACGCCGATCAACGACGGCTTTATCTGGCAGGCGATCAATGACGGCACCAAGGAGCCGGCCGATGCCTATGCCTACCTCGGCATGGCGGGCACGTCGCAGGCGGCACCGCACGTCTCGGGCGTGGTGGCCCTGATGCAGGGCGCGCGCGCCGACGCGGGTTTGCCGGCGCTGACGCCGGACGAAGTGCTGTCGATCATCCAGACCACGGCCCACGCCCCGAGCGTGCCGCCGACCCAGCCGATCGGAGCGGGCATCGTCGATGCCGCCGCCGCGGTGGCAGCGGCGATCCAGCCGCCGTGCACCGAGAACTGCGGCCCGGTGGCGACCCCGCTGACCAACAAGGTCCCGGTTTCCGGCCTTGCCGGCGCGGCCGGCAGCGAGGTGCTGTACAGCTTCGAGGCGCAGGCGGGCGCGACGCTGAGCTTCATGACCTACGGCGGCAGCGGCGATGTCTCCATGTACGTCAGCTTCGAGGCCGAGCCGACCACGTCCGACTACGACTCGAAGTCCAGCCGCCGCGGCAACAGCGAGACGGTTCGCTTCAACAGGAACCAGGCCCAGGCGGGCGTCTACTACATCAAGCTGGTAGGCGCTTCGAGCTACAGCGGCGTGACCCTGCAGGCACGCCAGTAGCACGATCGGCCATCCGGTCGGCGGCACCCCGGACCCCGGCTTCGGCCGGGGTCCTTTCGTATACGTGAACCGCGCCTGCCGCGGCCTGCCATGGGCCGCGGCCGGCGCATTTCCCAAACTGTTAAAGTCGACTCCCCCTGCCGGAGTGGAACGTGAACGCGGCTGCCGACACCATCGCAAGCGACCGCGACCTCGAAGCGGGAATGGACGAGCGCATCGTCGCCGCCCTGCTCGACAAGGGTCGCCTGAAGGAACCCGACCTGGCCCGCGCCAGGCGCCTGCAGGAGGAAACCGGCGGCAACCTGCTGTCGCTGCTGGGCAGGCTCGGCCTGGTGTCCGAGCGCGACCACGCCGAAACCTGCGCCGAGGTGATGGACCTGCCGCTGGTCGCGGGCAAGGACGCGCC
>DATCYC010000046.1:0-3151 GCA_036570525.1 Luteimonas sp. | reverse complement strand
TTGCCGCAGCGCGACCTCGGCGTGGCGATCCTGTGGAACGGCGAAAGCAGCCAGCCCTCGGGGCTGCTGCCGACCATCCTCGACCGCGCGATCGGCCTGCCCGCGCACCGCTGGCTCGACGTCGACCCGTTCCCGGACGTGTTGTACGCCGAGGATGACCAACGATCCAGGCCCAGCCTGCCGCACGCAGACAACGCCGGCGGCGCGCAGACGTCGTCGGCCAACGCCAACCCGCGCTGAGCGGACATCGGGGTTGCGTGCGAAAAGCTGAGGGAAGAGCGCTACGTCCGCGATGATGGCGCGGCAGTCTGCGGCTCAAAGCGGAAAGCGGGGCTTTCAGGCAAGCCTGCGATCCACATTCCGGCGCGGCCGGCAGGCCCGCCAGATCACGACGATGCGTGCGATCCGGCAAGAAGGCCCTCCCCCGGATTTGGGTGGTGAAGAACCAAAAAAACTCCCTCTCCGCCTGGGCATGCGGAGAGGGAGCCTGATGACGGCTGATCGGTTTCTTGTTTTTACATCATCGGCGCAGGTGCGGCGGGGATCGCCACGGGGGCGGCCTTTTTCGCACGACGCTTCGCCGGGCGCTTGGCCTTCTTCGCGGCCTTCTTGGCAGGCTTCTTCTTGGCCGCCTTCTTGGCACGCTTCGCGGGGGCCTTCTTCGCCGTCTTCCTGGTGGCCTTCTTGGCAGCCTTCTTCGCAGGACGCTTCTTCGCCGCCTTCTTGGCGGTCTTCTTCTTGGCGACCTTCTTCTTCGCTACCTTTTTCTTGGCAACCTTTTTCTTGGCGACCTTCTTCTTCGCTACCTTCCTGGTGGCCTTCTTCGCCGGACGCTTGGCGGCCTTCTTGGCGACCTTGCGGGCGGACGACTTGCGAACTGCCTTCTTCGCGGTCTTGCGGACCGATTTCTTCGCCGCCTTCTTGGCGGGACGTTTCTTCGCAGCTTTCTTCGTGGCCATGAGATGGCTCTCCTCGTCAGTGGAACTATCGGGTGTAGCAGCCCAGTTCAAAACATCGCCGCGGGTATCGGACCCACGACCAACCGCCGACGCGCACGGCGCGTCGGGACGGATTCGGATTCGGCCCGCCAGGGGGGCGGACCGCTTGCATGGAACCCATGCCCACCGGCATTGCGCCGGCACAAAAAACCCGCATCGCATGGCGACGCGGGCTGGGGTTCCGGTGACGTTGCGCTTTCGCAGCGGAGACGATGCCTGATTCCACCTTGAGGAATGTCCGGGCAGAGGTCTTGGTTGTGCTGCACGTTTGCGTCCTGGTTCGACTCACTCTCTTCTGCGGCAACGTCTGTTGCAGCGAAACCTAATCACGGTTTTTTCAACTGTCAACACCCTTGTCATGTTTTTTCCGACCGTTTCCCGGCACCACGCCGCGGTGTCGCGGACGAATGTTCCGCACCGACGCGGCGTCGATGCGTCGCGTCACGCGTGCACGACACCTGTCCTGTTCGAAAAAGCACATGAAACAAGGTGTTTTCCGCGAAGTCCATGTTGGCGGACGCGAACGGTTCGAAACGCAGCCACGCATGTCGCACGCGTCGTCGGCATGTCCGCGAAGGTGTACGGCGACTGTCGGAGCGCTTCGGACGAACCCCGGATTTCCGGCGCCCTACAAGCCCGACTGCGCAAAACTGCGCAAGCTCGACGACCCTCCCCACACCCCATCGCGAACAGTCCGAACCGACCTTCGACCATCACGATGGTCGGTGATGCATCGATCCCGCGGCGTGGAAAACACATGCACTCGCACGCGACGAAAGGTTGCCGCGCACACCCCGTCGCGTGCGTGGGACGCCATGCAAACGCGCATGCGAAACCACGGCATCCCGACCGCGATGCATGCATGGACCGCCACGTATTCATTCGCGCGTATTCACTCGCATGGAATCCGGACCGGCTGCGGCCGGGTCGCCAGTGCAACCCGGTGCGGAAGGAGAGCGCGGAAGGATCCGATGGCACCGCGGCGCCCGGCGCGTGACGAACGGGTGGCGGAAATGAATACGGCGCGGAGCCTTCGCTCCGCGCCGCATGGCGTTGCGCGCCGCGACCGGCGCACGGAAGTGGCGGCCGTCAGTGGTCGTCTTCTTCCAGCAGCTCGGCGTAGGCATCCGGGTCGAGCAGGTCGTTGAGCTGGTCGGGCTCGTCGATCTCGACGACGAACAGCCAGCCTTCGCCGAAGGCATCCTCATTGATCGTCTCGGGCTTGTCGGCCAGCGCGCTGTTGACCGCGGTGATGGTGCCCGACACCGGCGAGTACACGTCGGACGCGGCCTTGACCGACTCGACCACGGCGCTTGCGGTGCCGGTCTCGGCGCGGTCGCCGACCGCCGGCAGGTCGACGTAGACCAGGTCGCCGAGCAGCCCCTGGGCATGGTCGGAGATGCCGACGGTGACCTTGCCGTCGCCTTCGACGCGGGCCCACTCGTGGGATTTCATGAACTTCAGGTCGCCTGGGATCTCGCTCATGCTGGTGCTCCGGATGTGCTGCTGTCGGTGGAAGGAGGGGGCTAGTTTAGCGAAGGAAAAGCGCGGCGACAGGGGGTGGCTGCGGGTGGCGCCGTGCCGCCCGGAACCTGGTGCCGGGTACGGTCAGATGCCGTCCCGGGGCTTGCCGTCGCGCACGAACGGGAACGCGACCACGCGCACCGGGACCTCGCGGCCGCGGATGTCCACGCGCACGTCCGCGTCGTCGGCCGCATCGCCCGCCGGCACCCGCGCGAAGGCGATCGCCTTGCCCAGCGTCGGCGAGAACGTGCCCGACAGGATCTCGCCCTCGCCGCTGGCGGTCAGCACCTTCTGGCCGTGGCGCAGCACGCCCTTCTCGTCCATCACCAGGCCGATCATGCGGCGCGCGGTGCCAGCGGCCTTCTGCGACTCGAGCGCTTCGCGGCCGATGAAGTCGCGGCCTTCGTCCAGCGCCACGGTCCAGCCGAGCGCTGCTTCCCACGGCGAGACGGTTTCGTCCATGTCCTGGCCGTACAGGTTCAGGCCCGCCTCCAGGCGCAGGGTGTCGCGCGCACCCAGGCCGGCGGGCTTCACGCCCGCGGCAAGCAGCGCATCCCACAGCGCGACTGCACGGTCCTGGGGCAACACGATCTCGAAGCCGTCCTCGCCGGTGTAGCCGGTGCGGGCGA
>DATCYC010000045.1:0-5139 GCA_036570525.1 Luteimonas sp. | reverse complement strand
CCTGGGCTTCGTGGTCGAGACCGAGCGCCAGGTCGAGGCGCACCTGGACGAACACCTGCAGACCCTGCCCGGCGCCGACCTGCGCAGCCGCGCCATCCTGACCACGATGAAGGCCGACGAGGCCCGCCACGCCGACAACGCAGAACAGGCCGGCGCCCGGATCCTGCCCCAGCCGATCCCCACGATCATGGCCGCCGCCTCGAAGCTGATGAAGACGGTGGCCTACCGGCTGTAGATCGGGGTCCCGCCCTACGGCGAGACGGCCTTCAATCCGACCACGCCGGCGACGATCAGCGCGATGCACGCCAGCCGCGCCGGCGAGGCGCTTTCGGCGAACACCAGGATCCCGACCGTTGCCACGCCGACCGCGCCGATGCCGGTCCAGATCGCGTACGCGGTACCCACCGGGATCGTGCGCAGCGCCTGGGTCAGCAGCCACAGGCTGACCGCGGCCGCGGCCGCGGTCGCCACGCTCGGCCACAGCCGGGTGAAGCCTTCGGTGTATTTCAGGCCGATCGCGAAGCCGATCTCGAACACGCCGGCCAGCAGCAGGTAAAACCATGCCATGGGGAACTCCTTGCCCGGGAACGCAAAACGGCCCGGGCTTTCGCGCCGGACCGTCGTCGGTCCCGATGGGTCGCGGCGCCATCGGCGCCACGCGCGGGCCGTCCCGCGTCGGTGATGGCGAGCAGTCTGCGACCGACCGCCCGAACCGGATGTAACCCGCCCTACGCCACCAGGTTGCGGCCGTGGAACAACTCCTCGATCTCGCGCTTGAGCAGCGCCTCGATCTTCATCCGCTCCTTGAACGACAGGTTGCGCGCCTTTTCCTCGAACAGGTAGCGGTCCAGGTCGAAGTCCTTCAGGTGCATCTTGGTGTGGTAGATGTTTTCCTGGTAGACGTTGACGTCGAACATCTCGAAGCGGGTCTTGATGTTCTTGGCCAGGAAGTCCTGGATCGAATTGATCTTGTGGTCGATGTAGTGCTTCTTGCCCTTGATGTCGCGGGTGAAGCCGCGCACGCGGTAGTCGGCGATGACGATGTCCGACTCGAAGCTCTCGATCAGGTAGTTCAGGGCCTTCAGCGGCGAGATCACGCCGCAGGTAGCCACGTCGATGTCGGCGCGGAAGGTCGCGATGCCCTCCTGCGGATGCGTTTCCGGGTAGGTGTGGACGGTGATGTGGCTCTTGTCCAGGTGCGCGACCACCGCGTCGGAGATCACGCCCTTGGCGTCCGCCTTGTCGATCACCGGTTCTTCCGAGATCAGGATCGTCACCGACGCGCCCTGCGGATCGTAGTCCTGGCGGGCGATGTTGAGGATGTTGGCGCCGATGATCTCGGCGACGTCGGTAAGGATCTGGGTCAGCCGGTCGGCGTTGTACTCTTCGTCGATGTACTCGATGTAGCGCTGGCGCTCGTCCTTGGAGACGGCGTAGCACACGTCGTAGATGTTGAAGCTCAGCGCCTTGGTGAGGTTGTTGAAGCCCTGGAGCTTCAAGCGCGGCAGGGGCTTGACCACGGCGGTCATTCCTCTCGGTTTCGGTGGACGAAAGGCGAATTATGCGCTCAACCGGCCGGCCGCCGTAAGGGCCTGCGTTTGCTGGATGAACACAGACCGCCTACTCTTGGTCATTCCCCCGTTGACGCCGCCCATGAATCCGACATCCGTGGCTCTCATCAACCCCTACTACCGAAGCAACTCGAATCCCCTGGTTCCCTCGCCGGCCACGATCGAGCGCCTGTTGGCCCACTGCCATCGCCGCCGCTACCCGACGCGGACCGACGTGTTCCGCCCCGGAGACCCCGCCGGCACGCTGTATTACGTGATCAGCGGCTCGGTCAGCATCATCACCGAGGAGGACGACGGCCGCGAGCTGGTGCTGGGTTATTTCGGACCCGGCGAGTTCGTCGGCGAGATGGGCCTGTTCATCCAGTCCGACGTGCGCGAGGTGATCCTGCGCACGCGGGTGCAGTGCGAACTGGCCGAGATCAGCTACGAGCGGCTGTACCAGCTGTTCGAGGGCTCGCTGATCGGCGACGCCACGCAGATCGTCTACGCGATCGGCGCGCAGCTCTCGCGCCGGCTGCTCGACACCAGCCGCAAGGCCGGGCGCCTGGCCTTCCTCGACGTCACCGACCGCATCACCCGCACCCTGCACGACCTGACCCGGGAGCCGGAGGCGATGAGCCATCCCGACGGCACCCAGCTGCGCGTGTCGCGCCAGGAACTGGCGCGGCTGGTGGGCTGCTCGCGCGAGATGGCGGGGCGGGTGCTGAAGAAACTGCAGGCCGACGGCAAGCTGCACGCGCGCGGCAAGACCGTCGTGGTCTACGGGACGCGCTGACGGGCCACCGCCCGCGCGCCGCACGATGTCGAGCCACTTCGCACCGCGCGGCCCGCTTCCCGACGCCGACCTGCGCAGCGCCTCGCTGATCGACGCCGACGACGTCGCCGACCTGCTCGGCGAGCTGGGCTATCCCTGCGAAATGGAGGAAGCCGCCGAACGCATCGCCGCCATCGCCGGAAACGACCGCCAGGCGCTGGTGGTCGCGCGCTGCGAAGGCCGCGTGTGCGGCCTGGTGGCGCTGGACTTCATGTACTACCTGCCGCTGGGCACGACCACCTGCCGGATCACCGCGCTGGTGGTCACCTCGCATGCGCAGGGCCGCGGCCTGGGACGACAGTTACTGCACGAGGCCGAGCTGCGCGCCCGCGCCGCCGGCGCCGCGCGGCTGGAGCTGAGCAGCGGCTCGCAGCGCACCGACGCCCACGCCTTCTATCGCGCCTGCGGCTATGGCGACGGCACGGTGCGCTTCATCAAGCGCCTGGGCGACGCGTAGCGGGGGCAGGCGGGTTTTGCGGCGCCAGCTCCTGCAGGTGCATGCCTGTTTGCGGAGTTACAGCGAATCCCTGGCACCGCCCGGCTCGACCGGGATCTGCTCCCCTGCGTCCGGCGTCCCGGCGCGACCCTCGCAGCCCCAGTTGAGGACCGGCGTGCCCGTCGGCAGCACGCGGCGGAAGCCTTCCACCGCGCTCTCCTTGGGATTGACCACCACCGGATGGCTCGCGGCGTGCAGCAGCGGCAGGTCCGCGCGGCTGTCGCTGTAGGCAATCGCGATCTCGCCGTAGCCGGCGGCATGGATCATCCGCATCTTGTTCGCGGCGTGGCAGTGCTGGTCGGTGATGAAGCCGCCCAGGAACGGCTTGCCCAGGCTGCCGATCACCGGCAGGCCCTCGTGGGCGACGAAGTCGAGGATCGCGCGGGCAAGCTCCGGCGGCGCGCCGGTGGCGACCAGCACGCGGTCGCCGCGGCGGCGGTGGCGATGCAGCACCTTCAGCGCCGCGGGCAGCAGGCGCTTGCGGATATCCGCGGTGTTGGCGTCGACGTAGCGGTCGATCAGCGAGTCCATTGCAGCGCGACCGTGGGTGCCGAAGGTGGCGATCCACAGGAACCCGGAAATCCCGCGCCGGCGCGTCGGCAGCCACGCCACCATCGGCAGCAGCACGGGCGCGGCCAGCAGCGCGGCCAGCTTGCGCCACCAGTGGCGGCGGATCAGCCACATCACCAGGTGGCTGCCCGAATCGCCGTCGTAGAGCGTGTGGTCGAAGTCGAACACCACCAGCGGCCGGTACGGCACCGCGACTTCCTGGAAATCGGTCATCGCGCCGTGCCCGCGTCGAAGAACAGCCGTCGCAGCGCAGCGCCGGGATCGGGTTCGCGCATGAACGCCTCGCCGACCAGGAACGCATCGACGCCGGCCGCGCGCATGCGCTGCACGTCGCCGGGCGCGAGGATCCCGCTCTCGGTAACCAGGCGCCGGTCGCCGGGCACCGCCTCCTTCAGCGCCAGGGTGGTATCGAGGGAAACCTCGAACGTGCGCAGGTTGCGGTTGTTGATGCCCAGCAGCGGCGCAGGCACCTGCAGCGCGCGCTCGAGCTCGGCCATGTCGTGCACTTCGACCAGCACGTCCATGCCCAGGTCGAGCGCCTGCTCCGACAGCGCGGCCAGGCGATCGTCGTCGAGCGCGGCGACGATCAGCAGGATGCAGTCGGCGCCGATCGCGCGCGCCTCGACCACCTGGTAGGGATCGACGACGAAATCCTTGCGCAGTACCGGCAGCGTGCAGGCCTCGCGCGCCTGCCGCAGGTAGTCGTCGGCGCCCTGGAAGAAGTCGACGTCGGTGAGCACCGACAGGCAGGCCGCGCCGCCGGCATCAAAGCTGCGGGCGATGGCGGCCGGGTCGAAGCCGGCACGGATCACGCCCTTCGACGGGCTGGCCTTCTTCACCTCGGCGATCACCGCCGCGTCGCCGGCGGCGACCTTCGCCTCGATCGCCGTCGCGAAGCCGCGCACCGGCGGCGCATCCGCCGCAAGCGCGGACAGTTCGCGCAGCGGCGTGCGCGCGGCGCGTTCGGCGACTTCCCCGTGCTTGCGCTGCAGGATCGCCTGCAGCACGTCCGGGCGCGTGCCCGCTGGCTGTGTCATTGCTCTGGTTCCTGGTCCTGCGGCAGCGGCATGCCGGGCCGCCAGCCGGCGGCGCGCAGTGTATCGAGCAACGCGACGACTTTGGCGCGCGCGCCCAGTTCGTGCACCGGCAGCACCACCAGGTCGCCGTCGCGCGCCCATTCCAGCGGGCGCCGCGCGGCCTCGACCTCGTCGAGCCGGGTTTCGATCGCGTCGTCACCAATGCCGGCTTCGCCCAGCGCCTCGCGCATGATCCGCGCCACGTCGCCGGACTCGCGCCCGCGCTCATAGCCGCCGATGTCCTTGAGTACCACCAGCTCCGGGCCGAATCCCGCCGCGGTGGTGGCCACCGCGCGCAGGTCGGCGTCCTCGCGGTTGCCGGCATGGCCGAGGATCACCGCCAGCCGGCCGTCGCGCCGGTCGGCGCCGACGGCGCGCAGCAGGCCCTGCAATCCGTCGGGGTTGTGCGCGTAGTCGACGTACACGTCCAGCGTGCCGAAACGCCAGTGCTGCAGGCGCCCGGGGTTGTCGTCGTGGCCGCTGCCGAAACGCGCCAGGGTTGCGGCGATCACCGGCGCAGGGATATCCATCGCGGCGGCCGCCAGCGCGGCGGCGGCGGCGTTGGCGACGTTGTAGCCGGCGCGGCCGCCGAGCGTGAGCGGCATGGCGTCG
>DATCYC010000044.1:0-4004 GCA_036570525.1 Luteimonas sp. | reverse complement strand
GCCGAAGGCATACGAAGTGGTGATGAACACCGCGTTCGAGCTGTTCCCGGATTCGGCCGCCGCGAAGGGTGACAGGAAGGCGCTCAAGGGCGAGACCGAGCCGAGCGGCGAGCAGATCGCCTTCGCCTCGCTGATGCGCGGGGTGCATTGGTAGATCTTGTGGGAGCGGCTTCCGCCGCTCCTGCAAGGAGCGTATCGCCCGGCTCAATAACTCCGGCACTGCCGGAACCGCGTCGGCAGTTCGCTGCCCGGGGGCGGGGTGAGCTGGATTCGGGATGAGGCCAGGGCGTCGTAGCGGACCACGAGCGGGCAGATGTGGTCGAAAGCGTTGCCGCGGCCGTCGAGCAGGAAGACCTGCAGGGTGGACTGCGTGGACCACACGGCGCGGTCGACCATCGGCAGGGTGGAGACTGCGTCGGCAACGTCCTCGCGCTGCTGCTCGAGGGTACTGGTGTCGTCAGGTGCAGGTGCGGCGACCCAGGGGTCGGGGACAGGCTTGCCGGCATCCCCGGCCGGCTGGATGATGCGGGTCGCGGCCGGTGCGGCCGCTGCCGCGGATTCGGGCGATGCCGGCACCAGCAGGAACACCGCGATGCCCGCCACCAGTGCCAGCAGCCACGACAGCAACGTGCGTTGTCGGGCTTTCGTGGCCGCGTCGGCCAGGATCGCCGCGCGCTGCTGCGGATCGATCAGTCCGCGCAGCTCCGGCCACAGGGTCGGGCCGTCGAGCAATTCGATGCGCTGCATCGTCGCGGCAGGCCGTGCGTCGGCGCTGATCTTGCCCTGCGTGGCAAGGATGCCGCCGGCGGCGTTGGCCAGGCGGATCTCGCTGGCCAGTTCGACCACCTGCGGGCCACCCAGGACGAAAGCGCTGCCGTGCTTGCACGACAGCAGGTAGTGCTTGCCGTCGCGTTCGAGCGTGTAGTCGTTGTCGCCGGACGGGTCCTCGCGGTTGAACACGCGCGCGTAGCCGCGGCGGGCGAGGGCGTCGAGAACCAGGTGGATGAACTCACGCCAGGACATCGCCGCCAGCGCCGCCAGCCCGGCCGCGGTCTCGTCGCGGCGCATGACCACCAGCCGGAAGTACAGGGTCCCGGTGACGCCGATCAGCACGGCGACGGCGAGGGCGATGATCCAGTAGGCGCTGTCGATCACGGGGTTTCGTCAGGGAGCGGGGACGAAAGGATAATCGCTGCGTGCGCGGTCTGCGCGCCTGCCCGCTCAGCGGGTGGGAAAGAGCCCGCCAGCCTGCAACCGCAAGGGGAGGGGAAACATACGGTCGTTTGACGGCTGGCGGGCGAAACGATGGCCGTCGCGCCCGTGCGCGACGGCGGCAGGGGCAGATCAGGCGCGGGGTGCGGCGGTCTTGCGCGTTGCCTTCTTGCGCGTGGTGGCGCGCTTGGCGGTCTTCGTGGCCTTGGCGGCCTTCTTCGCCGGGGCCTTCTTCTTCGCGGCAGTGTCCTTGCGGACGGCCGACTTGCGCACCGTCGCCTTGCGCGCGCCGGTCCTGCGGGCGGGCGATCCGCCCTGGCGGCGCAGTTCGGCGGTGAGCTCCTCGACCCGGTCGCTCAGGTCGGTCAGGTCGTCGCGGCCGGGGACGCCGAGCTTGGTCAGGGCGCGCTGGACGCGGTCCTCGAACACCTTCTCCAAGCGGTCCCAGGTGTCGGTGGCGCGTTCGCGCGCCTGGTCGACGCGGTTCTCGACCACGTCGCGCACGACGTGGGTGCGGTTGTCGGCGAACCTGCGTGCGGTCTGCTCCAGGTTCAGGCCTTCCTTGACCAGCCCTTCGAACAGCTTGGTGCCCTCGGCCTGGGCGCGGCCGAACGCGCCGACGCCTGCGAGCCAGATCTGCTGTGCGGATTCGCTCAGCGTCTTCGACAGCTTCTCGGCCTGCGCCTGCAGGTCGTCGGCGCTGGCGCGGGAGCCTGCGGTCTTCTTGCTTGCGGTCTTCTTGAACTTGGCCATGTGCCCTCCGACGGGCTCGTGTGATTGCAAGGCAGCATCGCCGCATTGTCTAGAGCATTCACACGAGACGCGACGGCCGGTTCAGCGGCTGCGTGCCCGCTTGCGCGTGGTTGTGCGCCTGGCGATGACGCGTTCGGTGGCATCGAGCGCGCGGCGCAGTCTGGCGGTGGTGTCCGTGCTCGGCGGCGGCGGTGCGGCGAGGCCGTCGAGCAGGGTGCGACTGTCGTCGTCGAGCACTTCGTCGCGCAGGCGGATGCCGTTGGCGGCAAGTACCGGACGCAGCTCGTCCGCGCGCAGGCGCAGGTCGTCGATGGTGTTGCGCCAGGCCAGTTGGCACACGCGGCGGCGCGCGGCGAAGCTGAAGGCGTTGGTATGGAACAGCTCGCCGTCGTGGGCGTTGGGCTCGAACACCATCTGGTCGATGCCAGGGTACTGCTGCGCATACCGGGCCAGCCCGACGTGCATGCGCGACTGCAGCAGGGTGCGGAAGGTCTGCGACAGCACGGCCGGGAGGCCTCCGTTGACCAGGCGCTGGCCGTCGTTTGCGTCGTCCACCGGCGCGCCGCCGCGGGCGTCGCCGAGGCCGGCGTTGAACGGCACCAGCGGGTTGATGCCGATCAGCAGGTCGATGTCGCGTTCGAGCAAGACCGAGGCGTGCATGGTGCGGCGCAGGGCGCCGTCGACCAGGTGCCGGCCGCGCACTTCCACCGGGGGGTACAGGCCGGGCAGGGCGGCGCTGGCCTGCACGGCGCGCGAGATCGGCACGTCGTCCCAGCCTTCGCCGCCGAACAGCACCGGCTCGCCGCTGTCGAGTTCGACCGCGACCACGAACAGCTTCGCATCCAGCTCGCGGAAGTCGTTGCTGCGGCCGCGGCGGGTGAAGATGTCGCGCAGGAAGCGTTCGACTTCGGCGTTGTCGAACAGGCCGGTGGGCACCAGGCCGCCGAAGCGGTTGACCAGGTCCGACCAGCGCATGTCGAGCGGGTCGAGCAGCAGGCTGCGCCACCAGTCGAAGGTCAGCCGCGGCAGGCTGGCGGCGCGCTGCAGGTATTCGAACAGGGCCGGGCGCAGGAAGGTGTCGGCGCGGAAGCGGGCGTCGTCGCTGTCGCCGGTGATGAAGATGCGGCACATGTCCGCGGTCGACATGCGGTTGGCCAGGCCCGCGGCGAGGAAGGCGCCGCTGCTGACGCCGACGTAGCTGTCGAGGTCGGTGAGGTCCAGGCCGTCGAGCGCTTCGTCCAGCGCGCGCAGGGCGCCGAGTTCGTACATGCCGCCGATCGGGCCGCCGCCGGCGATGGCCAGGCCGATCCGGGCCGATTTGCGGGATGACGATTTGCCGCGTTGCCCGGCCGGGTGGAGGGAAAGCATGCAGGCACCGATGTGGAGATCGGCCGGAGTGTAGCCGATCGATGCCGCACGTCCTGGCGACGATCTTCACCCGTGGCCTGCGAAAATGGCGCCATGCCACGACCCTCCATGTTGCGCCGGCTCGAGCGCCGGCTGGCCTGCCACCAGGCCCTGCACGATCCGGCGCGCGAGCCGCGCAACGGCCTGCGCTGGCTGCCCGAACTGCGGCGCTGGCAGGCTGCGCGCCTGCGCGACAGCTTCGCGCACTTCCTCGCCGACCCGAGCCGCCGGCCGGCGGCGGAGTTCTTCCTCGACGACGTCTACGGCGACCGCGACTTCACCCGCCGCGATGCCGACATCGCGCGCGTGCTGCCGATGATGCAGCGGCTGCTGCCGGAGAAGCTGCTGGGCACGGTGGCCGATGCGATCGAACTGGGCGCGCTCACCCAGGCGCTGGACCTGCGCATGGCGCAGGCGCTGCAGGCGCTGGCGCCGCGGCGGAAGAAGCTCGACGCGGCGCTGTATGCCGAAGCGTACCGGGAGGTCGGGCTGCCGCGGCTGCGTTCGCACCAGATCGACCTGATCCGCAGCGTCGGCAGCGGCTTCGGCAAGGCGCTGAAGCTGCCGGGCGTGGCCGCGCTGCTGGCATTCTCGCGCGGACCGGCGAAGCTTGCCGGGCTGAGCGAGCTGCA
>DATCYC010000043.1:0-4742 GCA_036570525.1 Luteimonas sp. | reverse complement strand
CTTCCTGCGCGGCCGCCAGGCCCGCGGCGCCGGCGCCGATCACCACCAGCCCGTAGCGATCGGCCGGCTCGGGATTGCGCCACCGGGCCGGGCGCAGGTTTTCGCGCAGCTCGTCGCGGACGGCCGGATCGACCACGGTGCCGGAGCCGGAATCGCGATGGTGGTGGTGCATCAGGCCTTCTCCCCGCCGGGTGCGGCATCGAGCCAGCCGCCGTCGAAGCTCGCCCGGCGCAGTCCGTCGACGATCGGGCGACAGCCGCGCATCAGGCGCCACGGCAGGCCGCTGCGGTGGTTCTCGATCATCAGCACGATGATTCCCTGGTCGAGGCCGAACAGGCCCGGCGACACCCACACCCTGCCGTCGCCGTCGCGCAGGTCGGCGTTGAATCCGCTGGTGAAGCCCTGTTCGTTGACGATCTCCGGATGCCGGCGGCACATCGTCCCGAGCGCGTCGAGCGCGAGGTCGGGCGTGAACGGCAGGCACGCCAGCACCGCCGGCGGCGACAGGGTGCCGTCGTCCGGCCCGTACGGCACGCCGCGCGCGGCGTAGCCGAACAGGCGGCGTGGTTCCGCATCGACCGCCTGCACTTCGTCGGTCGGCCCCTCGCAGGCGCTGAAGCCCCAGCAGTCCTCGTCATAGCCGGCGTGGCCGCGCGGGTTGATGCAGGCGTAGGCGCGTTGCACGTGCACGGCACGGCGGCTGTTCTCGAAGTAGTCGCAGCCCTTCTCGCGCATGAAGCGGTCGTGGATGCCGCGGAAGTCGATCCACGCGTGCGAGAACTGATGGATGAACAGCGGCCCGGCATACAGGAAGCCGTGGCCGTAGATGTTTTCCCACTGGTAGGTGCTGGTCCACGCGCGGTAGCAGTCCTGGCCGATCGGGTGCGTGGGCGAACCCAGCGCGAGCACGTACAGCACGATCGCCTCGCTGTAGCCCTCCCAGCCGTAGTGCAGGAAGCCGCATTCGGGCTTCCAGCCCTGCATGATCGTCTCGCCGCCGTTCTGCGACCAGCACCAGTCGATGCGCCGGTACAGCAGGTCGGCGATCGAGCGCAGTTCCGCCTCGGCGGGGGTGTCGGCGTCGAAGTAGCGGCTTGCCATGAGCGCGCCGACGATCAGCAGCGCGGTGTCGATCATCGACAGCTCGCAGCGCCACACGCGCGTGCCGGCGTCGCGGTCCAGGAAGTGGAAGTAGAAGCCCTTGTAGCCGGTGGAATCCGGGCTGCCGTCCTGGTTGCTGTCGCGGAAGAAGCGCAATGCGGCGGCGCAGTGCTCCACCGCCTCCTCGCGCGCGATCCAGCCGCGCTCGACCGCCACCGGGTACGCCGACAGCGCGAACCCCACCACCGCGATGCTGACCGGCGACCAGTCGCGCGAGTTGTCGGCGTACAGGCCGTTGGCGGGGTTGCGGTTGCGCAGGAAGTAGCCGAAGGCCGCGCGCTGGTAGCGCTCGAGCAGCGCTTCATCGGCTGCGGCGTCTTCCCGTCGTGCTTCGCCTTCGCGGGCGGCGGGAGCGGCCATGTCCGCATCCGGCGCGGCCAGACTGTTGTCGATCGTGTTCGGCACCTTGGCCCGCAGTCTATGCCGGGGGTCGTTAGCGGGCCATGACGTTTACCCGGTCATTACCATCTTCGTGCCATAAAGGGTGGTCGCCTGTCCGGAGTCCACGTTCCATGCATGATCTCGCACATCGCCAACCGCCGGGGCTGCAACTGCTCTCGAACGGACGCTACACCGTCATGCTGACCGGGTCGGGCGCCGGATACAGCCACTGGGGCAACTGCGCGATCACCCGCTGGCATGCGGACCCGACCCGCGACGATCACGGCTGCTGGCTGTACCTGCGCGACCTCGACGACGGCACGGCCTGGTCCACGGGCCTGCAGCCGGTCGGCGGCGCGCCGGACGAATACGGGGTCGGGTTCGAACCCGGTCGCGCGTGCATCCGCCGTCGCGACGGCGACATCGAGGCCATCACCGAAGTGCTGGTGGCCGGAGACGGCGATGCCGAGGTGCGCCGCGTCAGCCTGCACAACCACGGCGACCGCGAGCGCAGCATCGAGGTGACCAGCTACGCCGAACTGGTGCTTGCGCCGCAGTCCGGCGATTCGGCGCATCCGGCTTTCTCGAAGATGTTCGTGCGCACCGAATGGCTGTCCGAACGCCGGTGCCTGGTGGGCACGCGGCGGGTGCGTTCACCCGGAGACCCGTCGGCGTGCGCGGTGCAGTGGCTCGACGTCGAGGGCGGCGGCGGCGACGAACCGCAGCGCGAGACCGACCGCGCCCGTTTCATCGGTCGCGGCCACGACCAGCGCGACCCGGTGGCTTTGGCGGGGGAGTTGTCGGGAACGGTCGGCACCGTGCTCGACCCGATATTCAGCCTGCGTCGTCGCGTGCGCATCGCGCCCGGCGCGACGGTCGTGCTGCAGCTGTGGACGGTGGCGGCCGGCACGCGAGAGGAGACGCTGGCGCTTGCCGACCGATTCCGCGATGCAGGCGCCTTTGCAAGCGCTTCGGAAAGTACATTGCAGCGGTCGCAGGAAACGCTGGCCGGGCTTGGCATCGACGCCGCCCAGGCGCAGCGCCTGCAGCGGCTGGCCGGTGCGCTGCTGTACTCGGACCCGACGCTGCGCGCCACCTCCGGCGACCTGGCGAAGGGGCAGGGCGGCCCGCCCACGCTGTGGGCCGGCGGGGTGTCCGGCGACAGGCCGATCGCGCTGCTGCGCATCGACGACGACGCCGGGCTGGCGATCGCGGACGGACTCCTGCAGGCCAGCGCGTTCTGGAATGCGCACGGCCTGGAAGCCGACCTCGTCGCCATCGCCACCACCACCGCGCTGCGCGACGCGCTTCAGGCGCGATTCGACGCGCACGCGAAGCAGTACCCGCCGCCAGGCGACAGGCAGAACCTGTTTGCCCTCGCCGCGGGAGAGGCAGCCGGGCCGCTGCAGGCGGGCCTGGCGACCGCCGCGGCCCTGGTTCTCGACCAGCGCAACGGCACGCTGGCCGCGCAGATGGATGCGCTGCCGGACGACGAGGACATTGCGGGCGCGCCAAGCCGGAAGGATGACGGCCGCGATGCCGTGTCCGAAGCACGGCCTGGAAGCTTTGTGGACGAGGCCGCGCTGGAGTTCGCCAACGGCCACGGCGGCTTCGCCGAGGATGGCCGCGAATACGTCACCGTGATCCGCGACGGCGCGTTGCCGCCGATGCCCTGGCTCAACGTCGTCGCCAATCCCGATTTCGGCTTCACCACCACCGAAGCGGGGGGTGGCTACGCATGGTCGCAGAACAGCCAGCGCAATCCGATCACGCCCTGGGCCAACGATCCAGTCTCAGATCCGCCGCAGGAAGTGCTGTACGTGCGCGACGAGGACGATGGCCGGCTGTTCACCGCGACCGCGCTGCCGCGCTGCGGCGACGACGGCGAATATGTCGCCCGGCACGGTCACGGTTACAGCCGCTTCCAGCACGCCGAGCACGGCATCGAACTCGACCTGCTGCAGTACGTGCCGGTCGACGACGGGCTGAAGATCTCGCGCTTGCGCCTGCGCAACCGCTCTGGTCGCGCGCGCAAGCTGTCGGTCACCGCGTTCGTGCAGTGGGCGCTGGGTCCGAACGGCACGCGGCCGGCACCGTTCGTCGCCACCTCGCTCGACGGCGACACAGGTGCACTGCTGGCCACCAACGCGTGGCGCGCGGAGTTTGGCGAACGCGTGGCGTTCATCGACCTGCGCGGACGCCAGGCATCGCACGACGGCGACCGCCTCGGCTTCCTCGGCCGCCACGGCGACCTGTCCGCACCCGCGGCGCTGCGCGACGGGCAGCCGCTTGCAGGACGCACCGGCGCGGGGCTTGACCCCTGCGGCGCGCTGCAGGCCCACGTCGAACTGCCAGCCGACGGCGAGGACGAAATCGTGCTGCTGCTCGGCGACGCAAAGGACGCCGATGCCGCGCGCGAACTGGTACGGCGCTACCGCGAGGCCGATCTCGATGTCGTGCTGCAGGCAGCCACGCAGCAGTGGGACGACATCCTCGGCGCCGTGCAGGTGCGCACGCCCGATCGCGGCATGGACCTGCTGCTCAACCGCTGGCTGCTGTACCAGGCGCTGTGCTGCCGGGTGTGGGCGCGCACCGCCTACTACCAGGCCAGCGGTGCCTACGGTTTCCGCGACCAGCTGCAGGACGTGATGGCGACCTGCGTCGCCAAACCCGACGAAACCCGCGCGCAGCTGCTGCGCGCGGCCGGGCGCCAGTTCGAGGAAGGCGATGTGCAGCACTGGTGGCTGCCGCCGAGCGGCGAGGGCATCCGCACGCGCATGACCGACGACCGCCTGTGGCTGCCGTTCGTTGCCTGCCACTACATGGACACGACCGGCGACACCGCGGTGCTCGACACGCGCCAGCCCTTCATCGAAGGACCCGAACTCGAACCGGGCGTGCACGAAGCCTACTACCGGCCGACCACCGCCGACACCGACGCCAGCCTGTACGAACACTGCGCGCGCGCCATCGACGCCAGCCTGTCGCTGGGTGCGCACGACCTGCCGCTGTTCGGTACCGGCGACTGGAACGACGGCATGAACCGCGTCGGCGAACAGGGCAGGGGCGAGAGTTCGTGGCTGGGCTGGTTCCTGTGCGCCACCATCGACGCGTTCGCGCCATATGCGAAGGCTCGCGGCGAGCAGGACCGCGCGGCGCGCTGGGAGCAGGCCGCGGCCACCGTGCGCAAGGGCCTGGAC
>DATCYC010000042.1:0-1895 GCA_036570525.1 Luteimonas sp. | reverse complement strand
ACCTCGTTGCGATAGAAGCCGCCGGAGCCGTCGATGGCGGCATACAGCAGCCGCGCCTTCTCCGCGCTGCGGCGCGCGAACTCCTCCACCCCGCCCTCGGCCAGCATCCACTTGAACACCAGCCCGGCCAGGTACCAGTTGTAGCTGGGCGGCGTGTTGAGCATCGAGCCGGCCTCCGCGTGCGAGGCGTAGTTGAAGATGTCCGCGCGCGGCTGGCCGGCGCGCTCGAGCAGGTCGCGGCGCACGATCACCACGGTGATTCCGACCGGCCCCAGGTTCTTTTGCGCACCGGCGTAGACCAGTCCGTAGCGCGACACGTCCAGCGGTTCGGAGGCGATGCTGGAGCTGAAATCGGCGAACAGCGGCACGCTGCCGGTGTCCGGCAACGCTCCCCATTCGGGACGGAACTCGACGCCGTGGATGGTCTCGTTGGCAGTGACGTGCACATAGGCGGCATCCTTCGACAATCGCCACTGCGACGCGGGCGGGATGTCGCGGAAGCCGTTGGCCTCGCCGCTCGCGGCGACATTCGCCGCCACGTACGCCTGCACCTGCTTCAGCGCGACCTTGCCCCAGTGGCCGCTGACCACGTAATCGGCCGCCTGCCCGGGCGCGGCGAAGTTGAGCGCCACCAGCGCCTGCTGCGTGGTCGCGCCGCCGGGCAGGAACAGCACGGCGTAGTCGTCCGGGATCGACAGCAGGCGGCGCAGGTCGGCCTCGGCCTCGGCCGCCACCTGCATGAATTCGGGGCTGCGATGGCTGATCTCGGCGATCGATGCGCGCGCGTCGCCCCATTCGAGCAGTTCGGCCTGCGCCTGGCGCAGGACCGGTTCCGGGAGCGCCGCGGGACCGGCGGCGAAGTTATGGGCGCGCGACATCGGCAATTCCTGTTGGCTTGATGACCTGGGCGGACGGACGGTCGCCACCGCGCATCGGGGACACCCGCGATGCTAGGCTCGAAACGAGCGACCACCTGCTGCGACCCCCAGTATGCCGCAGCGCAACACGGATCGACGGCGGAATTTTTGGCTGTTTCCGGCGTCATACCAATACCCCCGGCCTTCGGAACCTCCCATGTCCCTGCGAGACGCCCTGCGGATCCCCTCGTCCGCGATCACCGACGAATCGATCTACCGGCAGCGCCGGCAGCTGCTCGCGGCCTTCGCCGCGGCCCCCGCGCTCACGCTCGCCGGCTGCGCGGAAGCCGAGCCGCCCCCGGCGCCGAAGACCGCCATCACCCCCGAACAGGCGCGTTCGGGCTTCCGCACCGACGAAGAACTGACCACCTACGCCGACATCACCACCTACAACAACTTCTACGAGTTCGGCACGCGCAAGAACGATCCCTCGGACGCGGCGAAGACGCTGCGCACCAGCCCGTGGGCGGTCGCGGTCGGCGGCGAGTGCGCGAAGCCCGGCACGATCGCGCTGGACGACCTGCTCAAGGGGCTCGTGCCGGAAGAGCGCGTGTACCGCATGCGCTGCGTGGAAGGCTGGTCGATGGTGATCCCGTGGCTGGGCGTGCCGCTGGGCGAGGTGCTGAAGAAGTTCGAACCGAACTCGAAAGCCAGGTACGTCGCATTCACCTCGCTGGCCGATCCGAAGCAGATGCCCGGCGTGCGCTACCGCTCGATCAACTGGCCCTACACCGAGGGCCTGCGCATGGACGAGGCGATGCACCCGCTGACCCTGCTGGCCACCGGCCTGTACGGCAAGCCGCTGCCGCAGCAGAACGGCGCGCCGCTGCGGCTGGTGGTGCCGTGGAAGTACGGCTTCAAGGGCATCAAGTCGATCGTGGAAATCAAGTTCGTCGAGAAGATGCCCGAAACCGCCTGGCACGACCTGCAGCCGTCGGAATACGGCTTCTTCAGCAACGTCAACCCGAACGTCGACCA
>DATCYC010000041.1:0-3351 GCA_036570525.1 Luteimonas sp. | reverse complement strand
CTTGCCGTACACGCCGATCGCGTCGATGTTGATCACGCCCACGGTCTTGTCCAGCGGGAACGCCGGGTGCGCGACGTAGTACTGCGAGCCGAGCAGGCCCGATTCCTCCAGCGTGACCGCGATGAACGCCAGCGAACGCTTCGGCGCCGGCGTGGTGCGCGCGAACTTGCCGGCGATCTCGATGATCCCGGCAACGCCCGTCGCGTTGTCGACCGCGCCGTTGTAGATGTTGTCGCCTTCTTCACCCTCGTGCTTGCCCAGGTGGTCCCAGTGGCCCATGTACACCACCGCCTCGTCGGGGCGCTCGGTGCCGGGCAGCACGCCGATCACGTTGCGCGAGGATTTCTCGGTGACCGTGCTCTTCAGGTCGAACGACACCGTCGCGTCCAGTGGCACGGCCTTGAAGCCGCGCTTGCCGGCCGCCGCGTACATCTCGTCCAGGTCGAGTCCGGCACCGGCGAACAGCTGCTTCGCCGCGTCACCGGTGATCCAGCCCTGGGCGGGCAGGCGCGGCGCCGGGTCGTCGGCGGCGCGCAGGTCGTACTGCGGCCCGGACCAGGAGCTTTCCACCACGTCCCAGCCGTAGGACGCGCCGGGCGTGTCGTGGATGATGATCGCCGCCTTCGCGCCCTTGCGCGCGGCCTCCTCGAACTTGTAGGTCCAGCGCCCGTAATAGGTCATGCGCTTGCCTTCGAACAGGCTCTCGTCGCCGGCGTGGAAGCCGGGGTCGTTGACCAGGATGACGACGGTCTTGCCCTTCACGTCGATGCCGGCATAGTCGTTCCAGTCCTGCTCGGGCGCGTCGACGCCGTAGCCGACGAACACCAGCGGGCTGTCCTCGACCTTGACCTCGGCCTCGCCGGTGCGCGTGTTGAGCACCATGTCGGGGCCGAACTCCAGCTCGGTGGTCTTGCCGGCGACGTCGATCGCGAGCGTGGTGGATTCGTCGGCCGTGGTCTCGGCCATCGGCACGTCCTGGAACCAGGACCCGTCGTTGCCGGGCTGCAGGCCGATGCGCACGAACTGCGCCTTGATGTACTCGACCGTCTTCTCGCCGCCGGGCGTGCCGGGGCCGCGGCCCTCGAACTCGTCGGAGGCCAGCGTCTTCACCAGTTCGGTGAAGTCGCCGGTGGTGATGTCGTCGCTGAAGGCGTACGCAGGGACCGTGGCCGCTGCCTCGGGCGCGGTCGTCGACGCAGCGTCGGCCGGGGTCGGCTCGCGGTTGCACGCGGCCAGCGCGGTGCCGGCGAGCAGGCAGAACAGGAGGTGTCGGGTTTGCATCCGGGAGGCCCTGTGCGGTGGGAACCCCCGGATTCTAGCGCTCGAGGCGCAAGCGGCCTGAATATCCGGCCGGAAGCGGACTCCGCGCGGCCCTCAGTCGCGCGGCGCGCGCGGGGTGTCGAACGCGATCGGCGTGGCGCCGGTGACCTTGCCGATGCGGGCGCTGGAGTGCACGTACAGCGTGACCTCGCGCTCGAACACCAGGTCGCCTTCCACCACCGCATTGGGCCCGATCACGATGCGCGGCTTGCGATTGCTGCCGAACTGGATCGGCAGCCAGGTCGAGTTCTGCTTGTGGACCTTCAGCCCGCCGCGTACGTGCGAGTCGATGCCGACGGTGATGTCGCCGTTGACGGTCTCGATGCCGCCGCCCAGCTCGGTGGCGACGATGCCGATCGCGCCGTTGACCGTTTCGATGCCCTTGGCGACGTTGCCGCCGCGGCCGACGAAGATGCCGCCGTTGACCGTCTCGATGCCGCCGCTGATGCGCGCCCGCTCGCCGACGTGGATGTCGCCGTTGACGGTGCCCAGGTCCTCGGCCTCGATGTCGTCGCCGGCCTTGACGCTGCCGTTGACGGTCTGTGCGTCCCTGGCGTGCGCGCCGTCCTCCAGGCGGATGCTGCCGTTGACGGTGTCCAGGTCGCCGTACACCTGGCCGGACTCGGCGGTGATGCTGCCGTTCACCTTGTCGATATCGGCGCCGTCGGGCGCCGCGGCCACGGTGCCGGAAGCCAGCAGCAGCGACAGCGCGAGGGGCAGGGAAAGGCGGGACAGGACGGGCATGGCGTGGACTCCGGGTGGAACGATGCGGCGAGGATAGAACTTCGAGCGGGCGCTTGCCCGACGGGTCCAGCCTGCACGGGCTTCGCTACAATCGCATCTGTCCTTAGTCACTGGTCCCTCCGTCGTGCCTGAAGCTGCCCGCGCCGCCCGCCCGAAACCGGTCGTCCTGCTGATCCTCGACGGCTGGGGCCACCGCGACGATCCCGCCGACAACGCGCTGGCGCAGGCCGATCTGCCGAACTGGCGGCGCCTGTGGAGCGGATCGCCGCACACGCTGATCCACACCGAGGGCCGCCACGTGGGCCTGCCGGACGGGCAGATGGGCAACTCCGAGGTCGGCCACATGAACCTGGGCGCCGGCCGCATCGTCTACCAGGACCTGACCCGGGTCGACGCGGCGATCGAGGACGGCAGCTTCTTCGACAACGCTCGGCTGCGCGGCGCCTGCGAGGCGGTGAAGGCCGGCGGCACCCTGCACGTCATGGGCCTGCTCTCGCCCGGCGGCGTGCACAGCCATGAAGCGCAGGTGTTCGCCATGCTGGAGCTCGCGCATCGCGCCGGCGTGCCGCGGGTGGCCGTGCACGCCTTCCTGGACGGCCGCGACACCCCGCCGCGCTCGGCCGCGCCGAGCATCGAGCGCTTGAACGCGGCTTGCCGCGACACCGGCAATGCCCGTATCGCCAGTGTCAGCGGCCGTTATTACGCAATGGATCGCGATCAGCGCTGGGATCGCATCGCGCTGGCGTGGAACGCGATCGTCGATGGCCAAAGCGAACGCCGCGCCAGCACTGCTGGTGAAGCCTTGCGTGCCGCCTATGCCGCTGGCGAGAACGACGAGTTCGTCAAGCCCACGGTGATCGGCGATGGCGCACCGATCCACGATGGCGATGCCGTGGTGTTCATGAACTTTCGCGCCGATCGTGCGCGCCAGCTCACTGCCGCCTTTGTCGCGCCCGGCTTCGACGGATTTGTCCGCGCACGGGTGCCGGCGCTGCGCCGTTTCGTCTGCCTCAGCGAATACGACGCACGGTTGCCGGCCGCGGTCGCGTTCGCCCCGGAAAATCTCGATAACACGCTGGGCGATGTCATTGCCCATGCCGGCCTGAGCCAGTTGCGCATCGCCGAAACCGAGAAGTACGCGCATGTCACGTTCTTCCTGTCCGGCGGGCGCGAGGCGCAGTTGCCCGGCGAGGACCGGGTGATGATTCCGAGCCCCAAGGTGGCCACCTACGATATGCAACCGGAGATGAGTTGCCCGGAGTTGACCGCCAAACTGGTCGAGGACAT
>DATCYC010000040.1:0-1891 GCA_036570525.1 Luteimonas sp. | reverse complement strand
CCTCGTCGAGCTTGTCGCCCAGCAGCCTGCGCACCACCACGTAGAACACCGGGATCAGCAGCAGCCCGAGGAAGGTGGCGAACAGCATGCCGCCGATCACGCCGGTGCCGATCGCATGGCGCGCGTTGGCGCCGGCGCCGGTGGAAACGGCCATCGGCAACACGCCCATGATGAAAGCGAACGAGGTCATCAGGATCGGGCGGAAGCGCAGGCGCGCGGCCTCGATGACCGCCTCGCGCAGCGGCCTGCCAAGCTTGCGCTGCTCGATCGCGAACTCGATGATCAGGATCGCGTTCTTCGCCGCCAGGCCGATGACCGTGATCAGGCCGATCTTGAAGTAGATGTCGTTGGGCAGCCCGCGCAACAGCGACAGCGTGACCGCGCCCAGCACGCCCAGCGGCACCACCAGCAGCACCGCCACCGGCACCGACCAGCTTTCGTACAGCGCCGCCAGGCACAGGAACACCACCAGGATCGACAGCACCATCAGCATCGTGGCCTGGTTGCCCGACAGGATTTCCTGGTAGGACTGGCCGGTCCAGTCGTAGCCGAAGCCGGGCGGCAGGTCGTTCTCGACGATCTGCTGCATCACGGCCATCGCCTCGCCCGAGCTGTGGCCCGGCGCCTGCGAACCGACGATCTCCACCGCGGCATAGCCGTTGTAGCGGCTGAGCGACGGCGACGCCGTGGTCCACTGGCTGTCGACGACGTTCGAGATCGGGATCATCGCGGTGCCTTCGCCGGACGCACCTTCCGCCGATGCGGACTGGTTCGGCGCCGGGGTGTAGAAGCGCGACAGCGACTCGGGCCCGGTGCGGAAGTCGCGGTCGGCCTGCATCGTCACCCGCTTGACACGGCCGCTGTCGGTGAAGTCGTTGACGTAGACCGGCGCCAGCATGAGGCTGATCGCGTTGTAGATGTCGGTCACCGACAGCCCCATCGCCTGGGCCTGGGTGCGGTCGACGTCCAGCCGCAGTTGCGGCGCATCGGCCAGCGTGTTCGGCCGCACCCCGGTCAGGGTCGGATCCTGCGACGCCTTGCCCAGCAGGGCGCCCATCGCCTGCGCGAGCGCGTCGCGACCCTGGCCACTGCGGTCCTGCAGGTACATGTCGAAGCCGCCGAACTGGCCCAGGCCGTTCACCGTCGGCAGGTTCATCACGAAGATCTGCGCGTCGCGGATGCCGAACGCCACGCCGTTGGCCTGCTGGATGAACTCCTGCGCGGTGATGTCGCGTTCGTCCCAGGGCTTGAGCTTGATGAACGCCATGCCGACGTTCTCGCCCTGGCCGACGAAACTGAAGCCGGCCACCTGCATCATGCCCTCGTAGCCATCGAGCTTCTCGACGCCGGCGCGCATTTCCTCGAACACGCGCTTGGTACGGTTGAGCGTGGCGCCCGGCGGCAGCTGCACGATCGCCATCGCATAGCCCTGGTCTTCCTCGGGCAGGAAGCTGCCGGGCATGCGCGTGAACAGGAAGCCGCACAGCAGCGCCAGGCCGGCGAACACCAGCATCCAGCGCGGCGCATGCCGCACCGCGCCGCCGATGTGGCCGACGTAGGTGCGCGCGACGCGGTCGTAGACCTTGTTGAACCCGCGGAAGACCGGGTTGCGGGTTTCATGGTGCCCGGTGGGCTTGAGGATCGACGCGCACAGCGCCGGGGTGAAGCCCAGCGCCAGGAACGCCGAGAACCCCATCGCCATCGCGATCGTGACCGCGAACTGCTTGTAGATCTCGCCCGCGCTGCCGGCCTGGAACGCACTGGGCACGAACACCGCCGCCAGCACCACCGTGACCGCCACCACCGCGCCGCTGATCTGCCCCATCGCCTTGATCGTGGCGTCCTTGGGCGACAGGCCTTCCTCGGTCATGATGCGTTCGACGTTCTCGAT
>DATCYC010000039.1:0-2208 GCA_036570525.1 Luteimonas sp. | reverse complement strand
GGGCCATCGGGAAGCAGCCGCCAGCTGCGGCCGCCATCGTCAGTGGCATGGACCTGGAATCGCCCTGCCACCGGATCGCCAAGCAGCCAGCCGCGCTGGCCTTCGAACACCATGCAGTCGAAGAACGCGCGCGGATCGCGGTTGTCCAGCGCAAGTTGCCAGTGCTCGCCGCCATCTTCGGTTCGATAGACGCGCGAGGCCTCGCCCGGGCCGATGGCGAGCACTACTGCTGCGCGTGCATCGAAGCCTTCGACGTCGCGGAAGTCGAGCTCGTCCGCGCCCGGCACCACGATGTGCCGCCAGTGTCTTCCGCCGTCGAGCGTGCGCAGCACGGTGCCCTTGGCGCCGCTGGCCCAGGCGACGTCTGCGTCGACCGCGGAGATCCCGCGCAAGCGCACGTCGACACCGCTGTCCTGCGGCAGTACGCGGACGCCGCCGCCGGCACTCGCGAACGCGGATACACAGCACAGCAGCAAGACAACGAGGCAACGTTTCATGGCGCGCTCCGGACGGACCGCGTCGAGGCTAGCACGCACACAAAGCAGGCCGGTCCGGGTATGCCGGCCGCCCGGATCAGGCCAGGGGCAGGCTCTGCTTGCGCACGATCAGCATCGCCGTTTCCAGCGCCTGCTCGTAGTTCAGGCGCGGATCGACGCTGGAGCGGTAGGCGCGCTCGAGGTCACGGTCGCTCAGGTCGCGCGCGCCGCCGGTGCATTCCGTGACGTCTTCGCCGGTCAGCTCCAGGTGCACGCCCCCAAGGCGCGTGCCGGCCGTGGCGTGGATGTCGAACGCCTGCTCGATCTCGCTGCGGATGTTGCCGAAGCGGCGGGTCTTGTAGCCGTTGCTGGTCGCCTCGGTGTTGCCGTGCATCGGGTCGCAGACCCACAGCACGCGGCGGCCGTCGCGCCGGATCGCGTCGAGCAGCGGCGGCAGCCTGTCCGCGATGTGCGCGGCGCCCATGCGGTGGATCAGGCTCAGCCGGCCGGGCTCGTCGTCGGGGTTGAGCACGTCGACCAGCGCCAGCAGCTGGTCTGGCGTCACCGACGGCCCGATCTTCACCGCGACCGGATTGCGGATGCCGCGGAAGTATTCGACGTGCGCACCGTCGAGCGCGGCGGTGCGCATGCCGATCCACGGGAAGTGCGTGGACAGGTCGAACCAGCCCCACTGCCGCGGCACCTGCCGGGTCTGCGCCTCCTCGTAGGGCAGCAGCAGCGCCTCGTGCGAGGTGAAGAAGTCGACCCGGTTGAGGTTGTGCACCGCGGTCCCGGACAGCGTCTCCATGAAGCGCACCGCGTCGCCGATGCCCGACACCATGCGGTGGTATTCGTCGGCCAGCGGCGAGTGCCCGACCCAGCGCAGGTCCCAGTACTCGGGGTGGTGCAGGTCGGCGAAGCCGCCGTCGATCAGCGAGCGCACGAAGTTCATCGTCATCGCCGAGCGCGCGTGCGCCTTGACCATGCGCCGCGGGTCCGGCGTGCGCGCCTGGGCGGTGAACTCGGGCGCGTTGACGATGTCGCCGCGGTAGCTGGGCAGGGTGACGCCGTCGCGGGTCTCGCTGTCGGCCGAACGCGGCTTGGCGTACTGGCCGGCGAAGCGGCCCACCCGCACCACCGGCAGGCGCATGCCGTGCACCAGCACCAGGCTCATCTGCAGCAGCACCTTGAGCCGGTTGGAGATGACGTCCGAACTGCAGTCGCTGAAGTTCTCCGCGCAGTCGCCGCCCTGCAGCAGGAAGCGCCTGCCCTCCTGGGCGTCGGCCAGCTGCTGCTTGAGCGCGGCGATCTCCCACGACGTCACCAGCGGCGGCAGCGCGCGCAGCTCGTCCTGCACGCCGGCCAGCACGTCCTGGTCGGGATAGCTCGGCTGCTGCAGCGCGGTGCGTTCGCGCCAGCTCGCGGGCGTCCAGTCCGCGGGCAGGCTGACGGGACGGAGTGCTGGTCGTTCGGGTTGGGACATCATCGGCAGGTTATGTTGCGTCGCAGCGAAGCACCATCATCTGCCCGCGGGACGCGCCGCGCAACCATCGGTCGCGATTCAGCGGCGCTGGAACGCCGCCGCCAGCACTAGCAGGGCCAGCAGCACGAACCACAGCAGGCTCCAGGCCGGCATCGACAGGCCGAGGAAGGTCCAGTCCACCGTCGCGCACTCGCCCGAGCCGGTCAGCACCTGGCGGATCACGTCGGTCAGCGGATTGACCTCCATCAT
>DATCYC010000038.1:0-7139 GCA_036570525.1 Luteimonas sp. | reverse complement strand
TCCAGCGCGGCCTTGATCCGGGCCTCGTCGCGCTGCTGGTAGCCCCGCTCGCGCTCGGCGTCGGGCTTGCCGCGCTCCAGCGCCAGGCGCTGCAGGCGGTAGGCCGCGGACAGCAGCTGCGTGCGGCCACGGATCTGCGCGAACAGCTGCGAAGCCTCGTCGCCGGCGTGGGAGCCGGCGATCAGCGCCTGCGCAGCCTCGATGTCGGCTTCCAGTGCGTCGGCACCGGGCTGCCTGTCGAGCCAGGCCAGCATCGCGGCCTCGTCGGCGCGACGCACGGCGACCGCATCGCTGCGCTGCATGCCGTCGAGTTCGCCCCGCGCACGCTTGAGGCCGTTCTTCAGCCCCCCCACGGTAGAGGCATAGGCGACTTCCGCCGCCCTGTTGCCGGCGCTGGCGCCCTCGATGACGCCGATCATCGCGTCGTACAGCGCGATCCGCGACGGCAGCCCGGTCTCGACCTGGTGCGCGAACTCCATCGCCATGCGGTGGCGGTAGGTGCGGCCCGGGTAACCGGCCAGCATCGCGTAGTCGCCCTCGGCGACCGGGTCGGTGGAGACTTCCAGCCATGCCTGCGGCTCGAATGGCACGTTGTCCTTCGAAAACTCCGCCGGCTTGCCGTCCTTGCCGACGTAAGCGCGGTAGAAGGCGAAGTCGCCGGTGTGCCGCGGCCACATGAAGTTGTCGATCTCGTCGCCGTAGTTGCCGATCGCCCCCGGCGGCGCATACACCAGCCTGATGTCCTTCAGCTCGAGTTGCTTGACCAGGTAGAAGTCGGTGCCGTAGTACATGTCGGCGACGCTGCAGCGATAGCCCTCGTCGGCCTCGCATTCGGCGACCAGCGCCTTCTCCGCGACGTCCACCGCGTCGTAGTACGCGCGGCCGGTCTTGCCGCGTGCATCGGCGAGGATGCGGTCGGTGACCTTGTCGAAGGCGACCGTCACCAGCACCCGCGCGCCCGGGCCGGCGGAAAGCTCCGCGGCGCGGTCGGCGGCGATGAAGCCGTTCTCGAGCAGGTTGTCCTCGGGCGTCGAGTTGAGCTGGATCGCGCCGCGGGCGCAGTGGTGGTTGGTGACCACCAGGCCCTCGGGCGAAACGAAGCTCGCGGTGCAGCCGCCCAGCGATACCACGGCGTTCATCGGCGGCTTCGTCAGGTCGGCCAGCGCGGCGGGGTCGCCCTTGTAGCCGGCGGCGCGCAGCTGGTCGGCGATGGCCGGCAGCTGCGACGGCAGCCACATGCCTTCGCCACCCGCATCGTCGGCGTGCGTCGGCGCGGCGGCCATGCAGATGGCCGCTGCAAGGGCGGCGGCGGCGATCGGGGTCTTCTTGTCAGTCATGCGGCAGTCCCATTTCCTCGAGCAGGCGCTCTGCGTGGTCGACCTCGTCCATCGCCCAACGCATGTAGCGCGCGTCGACGTGGATCGAGCGGGTCAGTTCAGGGTTGAAGATCCAGCCGGCGCTCAGGCTCTCGTAGTTGCCGTCGAACAGCAGCCCGACCAGCTCGCCCTTCGCGTTGAGCGTGGGCGAGCCGGAGTTGCCGCCGGTGGTGTCGACGTCGCTGAGGAAGTTCACCGGGACGTCGCCGAGCGACTCCATCCGGTACCGCGCGCCCTTGCCCGCGGCGATCGCGTCGAGTTCGGCCTTCGGCGCGTCGAACGGTTCGACGCCGGTGTCCTTCTCGACGATGCCGGCGAGCGTGGTGAACGGTTCCATCTGCACGGCGTCGCGCGGCGAGTACCCGCGCACGGTGCCGAAGGTGATGCGCAGCGAGGAGTTCGCGTCCGGATACACCGGCTTGCCCTGCGAGGCGTTGAAATCGATCATCGCCTGCATGAACTGCGGTCGCAGCGCCTGGATGCGGCCGCTGCGGGCTTCATCTTCATCTTCAAGGCGCAGGATCGCCGGCATCACCTTCGCCGCGAACTGCAGCGCCGCGTCGCCGGAGGCGTCAATCGCGGCCTTGTCGGCCTTCCACAACTGCAGGCGCGTGGCTTCGTCGCCCAGCTTCGAGCCGGCGTAGAGCGCGTCGAGCTTCGCATCGAGGCCCGGGATGGCCTTGTCGCTGGCGCCGATGCCCAGCCACGCATCCAGTTCCGGTACGCGCTGGCCGGCCGGCACGCGGCTGGCGTAGCGCTGCAGGCGCAGCGCCATGATCGCCTTGTCGACCTTCGCGTCGTAGCGCTTGTCCATCGACTTCAGGCGACCTTCCATGCGCGGCGCGTCGCGGTCCTGGAAACCGCTCTCGCGCTCCGCATCCGGCTTGGCCTGCTCGATCGCGTTGCGGTACAGCTGCACGGCCACGCCCGCCAACCCGCCACCGACTGCGCCGTTGAACCACTGGTCGCGTTCACGGGTGGCGCGCTGCGCCGCCAGTTCCTGCTCCAGCGCGGCGATCGCCGCGGTCTGGGCCTTGCCGGCGTCGCCGCGGCCGGCCAGCCACGCCTTGAGCCCATCCTCGCGCGCGCGCTTCGCCCCCACCGGGTCATCCATCTTCGCGAAGCCGGCGAGCTGGCCCTGGAACAGTTTCAACGCGTTGTTCAGCCCGGCGATGGTCGAGGCGTACTTGAGCGCGGCGGCCTTGTCGCCCTGCGTGGTGCGATCGATCGTGGCGAGGTAATCCTCGAGGTAATCGACCAGCATCGGGTATTCCCACTCGATGGCGTCGTTGACCTCGTCGGCCAGGCGGTAGCGGTTGGTGCGGCCCGGGTAGCCGGTGACCATCACGTAGTCGCCCGCTTCCAGCGGTTCCTGCGACACCGTCAGCCAGCTTTCGGGCTGGTACGGGACGTTGTCCTTCGAGTATGGCGCCGGCTTGCCGTCCTTGCCCACGTAGGCGCGCAGGAAGCCCCAGTCGCCGGTGTGGCGCGGCCATTCGAAGTTGTCCTCGTCGCCACCGTACTTGCCGATCGAGGCCGGCGGCGCGTAGACCAGCCGCACGTCCTGGATCTCGAGCTGGCGGATCAGCGAGAACTCGAGCCCGCCGTTGAAGTTGTAGACGTTGCAGCGCAGGCCACCGGGGGCTTCGCATTCGGCGACCAGCGCCTTGCTGCGCGCGTCGATGGCGTCGTAGCGCGCCTTGCCGTCCATGCCGCCGAGGCCGTCGACGATGCGGTCGGTGACGTCGGTGATCGCCTGGGTCACGTAGACGCGCGCAGTCGGCTGCGCCGGCAGTTCCGCGGCGAAGCCGTCGGCGACGAAGCCGTTGGCCAGCAGGTCGTTCTCGGGTGTCGAGTTGTAGGCGACGGCGCCGTAGACGCAGTGGTGGTTGCTGATCACCAGGCCCTGCGGCGAGACGAAGCTGGCGGTGCAGCCACCCAGGCTGATCACCGCGTTCAGCGGCTTGGCGGCGAGGTTCGACAGGTCTTCGGGCGCCATCTGCAGGCCGCGCGCCTTGAGCTGCGCGGCGATTTCGGGCATTTGCTTCGGTTGCCACATGCCCTCGTCGGCACTGGCGGCGGTGGACAACACGGCGACCATCAGGGCCGCGGGCAATAGGCGCAGGTGCAAGATCTCTCCTTGGAATCGATGATGGCGGGCAACCCCGGACCATAGTCACACCGGGGCCGTGGAGGCAAATGCCGGCGGTCATGGCAGGGCCCGCGGTCCGGGCGGGCG
Organism: Luteimonas sp.; assembly: GCA_036570525.1. Taxonomy (GTDB): domain Bacteria; phylum Pseudomonadota; class Gammaproteobacteria; order Xanthomonadales; family Xanthomonadaceae; genus Luteimonas. The sequence continues at coordinate 3,524 of DATCYC010000038.1, read as the reverse complement.
GTACAATCGCGCATCCGCACCGGACCTCCAGGCCACGCCATGCCGCCACTGACCAGCCAGACCCCGCAGATTCCCTCGACCATGAAGGCGCTGGTCAAGCGCGAAGCGGCCAAGGGCATCTGGATGGAGGAGGTCCCGGTCCCGCAGCCGGGCCCGAACGAGGTCCTGATCAAGCTCGAGAAGACGGCGATCTGCGGCACCGACCTGCACATCTACCTGTGGGACGAGTGGAGCCAGCGCACGATCAAGCCCGGGCTGGTGATCGGCCATGAATTCGTCGGCCGCATCGTCGAGATCGGACCCGGCGTAAGCGGCTACTCGATCGGCCAGCGGGTTTCGGCCGAGGGCCATATCGTCTGCGGCCACTGCCGCAACTGCCGCGCCGGCAAGCAGCACCTGTGCCCGAACACCGTCGGCATCGGCGTGAACCGCAACGGCGCGTTCGCCGAATACATCGTGATGCCGGCCAGCAACCTGTGGCCGATCCCCGACCAGGTCCCGAGCGAGCTGGCCGCGTTCTTCGACCCCTACGGCAACGCCGCGCACTGCGCGCTGGAATTCGACGTGGTCGGCGAGGACGTGCTGATCACCGGCGCCGGCCCGATCGGGGTGATGGCCGCCGGCATCTGCAAGCACATCGGCGCGCGCAACGTGGTGGTCACCGACGTCAACGACTACCGGCTGAAGCTGGCCGCCGACATGGGCGCCACGCGCGTGGTCAACGTGACCAACCAGTCGGTCAAGGACGTGATGGCCGACCTGCACATGGAAGGCTTCGACGTGGGCCTGGAGATGAGCGGCAACCCGCGCGCGTTCAACGACATGCTCGACTGCATGTACAACGGCGGCAAGGTCGCCCTGCTCGGCCTGCTGCCCAAGGGCGCGGGCGTGGACTGGGACCGGATCATCTTCAAGGGCCTGACCATCCACGGCATCTACGGCCGGCGCATGTACGAGACCTGGTACAAGATGACCCAGCTCGTGCTCGACGGCTTCCCGCTGGGCAAGGTGCTCAGCCACCAGCTGCCGGCGGACGAGTTCCAGAAGGGCTTCGACCTGATGGAATCGGGGAAGTCGGGCAAGGTCGTGCTGAGCTGGGTGAGCTGACGCGCCTGGCAGATGCCCTGCCGGCATCTGCCGCGTCGGCGAACGCCCCGCCATGGATGGCAACTGCCGATTCGTCGTTGCGCCGTGCCGCAACGACGAGCCTTGCCGAACCCTACAGAAGCCCTGCCCTCAAGTCGCTGCGCCACCAGTCCCGTGCAAGGACCGCGAACATCGCGGTCAGCCACAGGCCGAGGTGCCATTCGAGGATGTTCGACCAGCGATCGCCCTGCCCCGGGTCGGTGACGACGTAGCTGGCGACGACGCTGATCAGGCCGATCGCCATGAATCCCGTCGCCACCAGCAACAGGCCGCGATACACCGCCGGCCGCGGTCGCTGCCGCGACAGCACGCGCAGCACACCCAGCAACGCAAGATAGGTGACGCCGAAGTACACCGTGACGCCGTAGGCACGCAGCACGCCGTAGATGCCGCCGCCGGTGCCGAGGAAGGCCACGTACAGGCCCAGGAAGGCGCCGGCGACCAGCCCCAGCCAAGGCAACCAGCGCACCGGGTTGCCGGTGTCGCGCCGCAGCCAGTGTGCGGCCGCCAGCCAGCACAGCACCTGCACGGCCGCGCACGGCAGCATCGCCAGCCGGAACAGGTGGTTGCCAAGCCCGTGCCGCGCTGCGCGGCTGATCGACACGCAGCCATCCCAGTACGGATTGCAGGCCGGGATCAGGTCCGCGCGCAGCGACAAGGCCCAGGCCAGGTGCGCTGCCAGCAGCGGCACCAGCGCTGCCAGCAACGGCAGCGGCCACAGCGGCAGTGAGCGGAAGGTCGGCACGGACCGGTCCATGCCGGTGCATGCTAGACCACCGGCAGCCGCAGCGGGCCGGAGCCGCGATCGGCATTGGCTAGAATGTCCGCCTGCCTCTGCGCCCCACGCCACCGGACCCCAGCATGCCCACCGCCACCGCCCCGTTGACCGCACGCTACGCCGAAGAACTCGACGCCATCCGCAGCCAGGGACTGTTCAAGTCCGAGCGGATCATCACCAGCCCCCAGTCCGCCGAAATCACGCTGGAAGACGGCCGCACGGTGCTGAACTTCTGCGCCAACAACTACCTGGGCCTTGCCGACCATCCGGCGATGATCGAGGCGGCCAGGGCAGCGCTCGATACCCACGGCTTCGGCATGGCTTCGGTGCGCTTCATCTGTGGCACCCAGGACCTGCACAAGCAGCTGGAAAAGACGATCGCCGACTTCTTCGGCAAGGGCGACACGATCCTCTACGCCGCCTGCTTCGACGCCAACGGCGGCCTGTTCGAGCCGCTGCTGGGCGAGAACGATGCCATCGTCTCCGACGCGCTCAACCACGCCTCGATCATCGACGGCGTGCGCCTGTGCAAGGCCAGGCGCTACCGCTACGCCAACTGCGACATGGCAGACCTGGAAGAGCAGCTGCAGCAAGCGCGCACGGATGGCGCCGGCACGATCATGATCACCACCGACGGCGTGTTCTCGATGGACGGCTTCATCGCCCCGCTCGACGAGATCACCGCGCTGGCGGAGAAGTACGACGCGCTGGTCCACATCGACGAATGCCACGCGACCGGCTTCATCGGCGCCACCGGCCGCGGCTCGGCCGAGGTCAAGGGCGTGCTCGACCGCATCGACATCATCACCGGCACGCTGGGCAAGGCGATGGGCGGCGCGGTGGGCGGCTTCACGACGGCATCGAGCGAAGTGATCGAACTGCTGCGCCAGCGCTCGCGCCCCTACCTGTTCTCCAACTCGCTGCCGCCGCACGTCGTGGCCGCCGGCACCAAGGCGTTCGAGATGCTCGACGCTGCCGGCGAACTGCGGGAGCGACTGGCCACCAACACCGCGTACTTCCGCGAGAAAATGGTCGCGGCCGGCTTCGAAGTGCGGCCCGGCGTGCATCCGATCTGCCCGGTGATGCTCCACGACGCGCCGCTGGCGCAGAAGTTCGCGCAGCGGCTGCTCGAGGAAGGCATCTACGCGATCGGGTTCTTCTTCCCCGTCGTGCCGAAGGACCAGGCCCGCATCCGCACCCAGATCAGCGCGGCGCATACGCGCGAGCACCTGGACCAGGCCATCGATGCCTTCACCCGCATCGGCCGCGAGCTGGACGTCATCAAGGCCTGATCTGCTGCATCGCATGCCCTCGTCGGAGCGGCTTCAGCCGCTCCCGCAGGTATCGCAAGTGCGACGGCAGATGCCCGTCGCCGATGGATTACGGCGTGGCGGGCTCCTCGCCCTCTTCGTCGGTCGTCGGCTCCGCGGCCGGCTGTGGCGCAGCGGGAACCGGCGCATCGACGGCAGGTGCAGTGCCGGCCTCGGGTGCCGGGACATCGGTGGCCGGCAGGATGCCAGGAGGCACGCCCGGTGCGGGTGCCTGTGCGCCGGCAGCCGGCACGGTGCCGGGAGGCATGCCCTGCACGGGTGCCTGTGCG
>DATCYC010000037.1:0-1955 GCA_036570525.1 Luteimonas sp. | reverse complement strand
GGCCTTCGTCGAGTACACGCGCGAGGGCGACATCCTTGCCATCAACCACACCGAAGTGCCGCCCGAGATGGGCGGCCGCGGCATTGCCGGCAAACTGGTGGAAGCGGCGCTGCGGTACGCCCGCGACGAAGGCCTGAAGGTACTGCCGCGGTGCTCCTACGCGGATGCGTACATGCGCAGGCACCCGGAGTACGAGGAGTTGCGCGTGCAGGGTTGACGGGAGGTGTTGTTGCCGATGGGTAGAGCCGAAGGCGAAACCCATCACCGCCATCAATTCGCCGACGACGAGCTGCTGTCTACTCCGATGTGCCGTCATCCGACGGCGCGATCGTCTGCCCCTTCACCGGCTCGCCACGCTCGACGACCTCGCCGTCGGCGGTGTAGTCCTCGAAGAACGCCGGCAGCCCATTGCCCTCGCCGAACACCGGCGCGTCCTGCAGGTGGAAGTGCAGGTGCGGTTCGCTGGTGTTGCCGCTGTTGCCGCAGCGGCCGAGCTCGTCACCGGCGGCGACCTGCTGGCCGGCCTCGACCGCAACGCTGCCCCGGCGCAGGTGGGCGAGCATGGCGTACTCGCCGTGGCCCAGGTCGAGCATGACGTGGTTGCCGGCGACGGCTTTCGTGTTGCGCGTGCCGATCGCCTGGTCCGGCAGCCCGTCGACCGCTTCGAGCGCGGTGCCGTCGGCCGGCGCGAGGATCTTCTCGTTCCAGCAGTAGTAGTCCTCGAGCGCGCTGCCGTCGCCGCGGTGGCTGCTGCCGTCGACGATCTTGAGAAGATCGTAGGCGAAGCGCTGGCCGGGGGTGGCGGCGTGGTAGTTCTGCTCGATGTCGTGGCCGCCCCAGACCACGTACCACTCGCCCTCGAACGGCAGCCGCAGGCGCGCCTTGGTCTGGTAGTCCAAGTAGGGCGAGGGTGCGGCCTCGGGTTTCGCCCCGGGCTTGGGCCGCACGAAGAAGCCGGCCACCTTGCCGGCGTCGTCCACCGCCCACTGCATCAGGATCGGCGTCGGCAGCCTGCTCCAGCGCGAGGTGCGCAGGTAGACGTGCGCGCCCGGTGCCGTCTCGGTGGACTCGTCGAGGATGGCTTCCTCCTCGCCGAGATTGCCGGCCACCTGCGCGCGGAACTGCGCCAGCGCGGCGGCGCTGCCCAGCGCCTCCTGCATCTGCGGCGACATGCGCGCCCAGACGGCGTCGGTATCGCCCTGCAGGAATAGTTGCGACAGTTCGCGCCCGGCCTGCATTGCCGGGTCCTCCTGCGACGCCGCGTCGGTAACAGGTGCAGCGGGCGCGGCGGCTTGGGAATGACCGGGCATCGACACGGTGGCCAGCAGCGCGGCAAGGCAGGCGGAAAGGACGTGCATGGACATCAGGGTGTCTCCTCGTTCGACGTGGGAGTGGAACTGATCAGCGCGGCGATCTGCGCGCGATAGCGTTGCAGCGCGTCGCGGCCGGTATCGGTGATCGACACGCGCGTCAGCGGCCGCTTGCCGCGGAAGCTCTTGTCGATCGACACCAGCCCGGCGGCCTCGAGCTTGGACAGGTGGCTCGACAGGTTGCCCTTGCTCAGCCGGCACACGGTTTCGAGGAAGCCGAACTCGACCAGCTCGGCGCCGCTGAGCACGGTCAGGATCGCCAGCCGCGCCGGTTCGTGGACCAGCCGGTCGACGGCGAGGACCGCGTCGATCGCATCCTGGGCTTCGTGCTTCATGCGTCCGCAGCCTCACGCGTGGCATTGCGCAGGCCGAGTTCGTCGCGCAGTTGCAGGTAGTCGCGGTGCTCGCGCCAGCCGGTGGGGATCGCGATGGCGGCGTAGAGTCCGGCGATCAGGATCCAGTACCAGGGGTAGTTCAGGCCGACGATCACGACCGCGGCCTGGCAGATCAGCAGCACGCCGACCAGGAAGTCGCCGGTCGACCAGAACCAGCGCGCCGCGACCAGCGGCATCGCCGCCACGATCG
>DATCYC010000036.1:0-3153 GCA_036570525.1 Luteimonas sp. | reverse complement strand
GTCCTCGACCAGCGCGCGCGGCGAGATGACGAAGCTGCGCTCCAGCTTGCGTTCGTTGACCAGCGCCGAGGCGCCGTCGGCGCCGCGCAGGAAGAAGTCGTAGTCGGGGCGTTCGAGGGTGAGTTGCATGGGGCCGGGATTTGGGATTCGGGATTCGGGATTCGCAAGGGCGCGACGCCCGGAGCTTCGGGGGTCCGGGGCAGGGATCGTCATCGGGACGTGAATGAGCGCAAGGAGCGGATAACTGCTCTTGCCAATCTCCAGTCCCGAACCCCTATTCCCGGCTCCTGGGCAGCACGATCCTCCGCCACTCTTCGTTGGGCCGGTACAGGATCGCGACGTGGCCGATGCGCTGCACGAGCACCGCATCGGCGCGGGCGGCCAGCTCTTCGATGAGCGCGTCGCGGGCCTCGCGGTCCGTGGCGGCGACCTTCACCTTGATCAGTTCGTGGTGCTCTAGGGCGCTTGCGACCTCGGCCACGACCGCGTCGGTCAGGCCCTTGCCGCCGACCTGCAGCATGGCGTTGAGGTCGTGCGCCTGTCCGCGCAGGAAACGGTTCTGGGCCGCGGTCAGGACGATCGGCATACGCTGGATCAGGTCGGGGAACAGGTGTGCAGGGTATCATGGCGGCCCCGCAACGCCCTGATTTCCGGGCACTTCCCCCGGCTCCCGGTTCCCGATTGGTTCCCCCTCCCATGGCCACCCGCAGCAAGAGCAGCCAGCGCTGGCTGAAAGAGCACTTCTCCGATCCCTACGTCAAGAAGGCGCAGGCGGAGGGGTTGCGCTCGCGTGCGGCCTACAAGCTCGAGGAACTGGTCGAACGCGACCGCCTGCTCCGGCCCGGGATGGTGGTCGTGGACCTGGGCGCGGCCCCGGGCGGCTGGTCGCAGTGGGTCCGGCAGGCGCTGGGTGGCCTGGACCAGGCCAATCCCGGCCGGGTGCTGGCCCTGGACATCCTGGACATGCCGCCGCTGGCCGGGGTGGAGTTCCTTCATGGGGATTTCAGGGAGGATGAAGTCCTATCGACACTGGAAGCGATGCTCGAAGGGGCGCAAGTCGACCTTGTCCTGTCCGACATGGCCCCCAATAAGAGTGGTGTGGATGCCGTCGACCTGCCGCGGGCCATGCATCTGGCGGAGCTGGCGATGGATTTCGCCGACCACCACCTGCGGACCGGCGGCGCGCTGCTGATCAAGCTGTTCCAGGGCGTGGGCTTCGACGATTACGTGCGGGAACTGCGGCGGCGCTACGCCAAGGTGGTGATCCGCAAGCCGGCTGCCTCGCGCAAGCGTTCGCCGGAAGTGTATGCGCTGGCGCAAGGCAAGCTGGCACAAATCAAGTAAGGTTGCGGCGTTGCCGCGGAGCGCAATTGAATGAATGACCTGGTCAAGAATCTGATGCTTTGGGTGGTCGTCGCCGTCGTGCTGATGGTGGTGTTCCAGAGCTTCAGCCCGAAAACCGCGGGCGGCAGCGACGAGATCATCTACTCGCAGTTCATCACCGACGTCCGTGGCGACCGGATCAAGGAAGTGGACATCGCCAGCGACGAGCGCTCGATCAAGTTCACCCGTACCGACGGCAGCACCGGCATCACCACCGCGCCGCGCCGCGACGAGCGCATGATGGACGACCTGCTCAACCACAACGTCGCCATCGACCAGGCGCCGCCCGAGTCGGGCATCACCTTCTGGGGGCTGCTGATCAACTTCCTGCCGGTGCTGCTGATCATCGGCTTCTGGTTCTTCATGATGCGGCAGATGCAGCAGGGCGGCAGCAAGGGCGCGATGTCCTTCGGCCGCTCGCGCGCCAAGCTGCTCAACGAGGACCAGACCAAGGTCACCTTCGCCGACGTCGCCGGCTGCGACGAGGCCAAGGAAGAAGTGTCCGAGCTGGTCGAGTTCCTGCGTGACCCCACCAGGTTCCAGAGGCTGGGCGGCAAGATCCCGCGCGGCGTGCTGATGGTCGGCCCGCCGGGCACCGGCAAGACGCTGCTGGCCAAGGCCATCGCCGGTGAGGCCAAGGTGCCGTTCTTCTCGATCTCGGGCTCCGATTTCGTCGAGATGTTCGTCGGCGTCGGCGCCAGCCGCGTGCGCGACATGTTCGAGCAGGGCAAGAAGCACGCGCCGTGCATCATCTTCATCGACGAGATCGACGCCGTCGGCCGCCATCGCGGCGCGGGCCTGGGTGGCGGGCACGACGAGCGCGAGCAGACGCTGAACCAGCTGCTGGTCGAGATGGACGGCTTCGAGGGCGGCGAGGGCGTGATCGTGGTCGCGGCGACCAACCGTCCCGACGTGCTCGACCCGGCGCTGCTGCGTCCGGGCCGATTCGACCGGCAGGTGGTGGTCGGGCTGCCGGACGTGAAGGGCCGCGAGCAGATCCTGCAGGTGCACATGCGCAAGGTGCCGCTGTCGGACAACGTCGAGCCGATGATCGTCGCGCGCGGCACGCCCGGTTTCTCCGGCGCGGACCTGGCCAACCTGGTCAACGAGGCGGCGCTGTTCGCCGCGCGCGAGAACGCGAAGGACGTCCGCATGGACCACTTCGACAAGGCGCGCGACAAGATCATGATGGGCGCCGAGCGCCGCTCGATGGCGATGAGCGAGGAAGAGAAGACGCTCACCGCCTACCACGAGGCCGGCCACGCCATCGTCGGCCGCCTGGTGCCCGAGCACGACCCGGTCTACAAGGTCACCATCATCCCGCGCGGCCGCGCGCTGGGCGTGACCATGTACCTGCCCGAGGGCGACAAGTACAGCTACAACCGCACCGCGATCGAGTCGCAGCTGTGCTCGCTGTACGGCGGCCGCGTGGCCGAGGAGCTGATCTTCGGCGAGGACAAGGTCACCACCGGCGCGTCCAACGACATCGAGCGGGCGACCAAGATGGCGCGCAACATGGTCACCAAGTGGGGCCTGTCGGACGAGCTGGGCCCGATCGCCTACGGCGAGGAGGACGATGAGGTGTTCCTCGGTCGCTCGGTCACCCAGCACAAGAGCGTGTCCGACGACACCGCGCGCCGCATCGACGAGGTCGTGCGCGGGATCCTCGACAAGGCCTATGGCCGCACGACGAAGATCCTCACCGACAACCTCGACAAGCTGCACGCGATGGCCAAGCTGCTGCTCGAGTACGAGACCATCGACGTTCCG
>DATCYC010000035.1:0-1928 GCA_036570525.1 Luteimonas sp. | reverse complement strand
CCTCGGTGTTCATCAGCGCGAAGCGGGTCGCGTTCCACAGCTTGTTGCAGAAGTTCTTGTAGCCCTCGGCGCGCGACAGGTCGAACTTGATGTCGCGGCCCGGGCCGGCCAGCGCGGCCATGGTGAAGCGCAGCGCGTCGGCGCCGTGGGCGTTGATGCCGGCGGGGAACTCCTTGCGCGTGGCCTTCTCGATCCTGGGCGCGTCCTGCGGCTTCATCAGCCCCGTGGTGCGCTTGGCGACCAGCGCGTCGGCGCTGATGCCGTCGATGATGTCGAGCGGGTCGAGCACGTTGCCCTTCGACTTGGACATCTTCTGCCCGTGCGAGTCGCGCACCAGGCCGGTCATGTAGACGTCGCGGAACGGCACGCGGCCGACCAGATGGTCGGTCATCATGATCATCCGCGCGACCCAGAAGAAGATGATGTCGAAGCCGGTGACCAGCACGCTGGTCGGCAGCGCGACGTCGAAGCCGCGCTCGCCCATCGCGTCCTCGTCCGGCCAGCCCTGGGTGCTGAACGGGAACATCGCGGACGAGAACCAGGTTTCCAGCACGTCGGGGTCCTGGCGCAGCGGCGTGTCGCCGAGGCCGTGCTTCTCGCGCACTTCCGCCTCGCTGCGGCCGACGTAGGCCTTGCCCGCGTCGTCGAACCACGCCGGGATCCGGTGGCCCCACCAGAGCTGGCGGCTGATGGTCCAGTCCTGGATGTTCTCCATCCAGTGGCGATAGGTGTTGATCCAGTTCGGCGGGACGAACTTCACCTCTCCGGACTCGACCAGTTCGAGCCCGCGCTGCGCCAGTCCGTCCATCTTCACGAACCATTGGTCGGTCAGGAACGGCTCGATCACCTGGCCGCTGCGGTCGCCGAAGGGCTGCATGATCGGCTTGGCGTCGACCACCGGCGCGCCTTCGGCGTCGGTCACGGCCAGGCCCTCGCCGGTGATCGCCTCGACCACGCGGGCGCGGGCTTCGTAGCGATCCAGGCCGCGCAGGTCGTCGGGTACCAGGTTCACGGCAGAGACGTCGCCGACGTCCTCGCCGCGCGCCGCGCGGCCGGCGATGGCCGCGCTGTCCTCGTACGACAGGCCGTCGGTGCGCATCCGGGCCTGGTCGTCCATCAGCGCGTACAGCGGGATGCCGTGCCGCCGCGCGACCTGGTAGTCGTTGAAGTCGTGCGCGCCGGTGATCTTGACCGCGCCCGAGCCGAACTCCGGGTCAGGATGCTCGTCGGCGATGATCGGGATCTGGCGGCGATGCGCCTTCGGCCCGACCGGGATCTCGCACAGCTTGCCGACGATCGGCGCGTAGCGCGCGTCCGCCGGATGCACCGCCACCGCGCCGTCGCCGAGCATGGTTTCGGGGCGGGTGGTGGCGATGGCGATGTAGTCGCGGGTCTCGCGCAGGGTGACGTTGCCGTCGGCGTCGCGCTCGATGTATTCGTAGGTCTCGCCGCCGGCCAAGGGGTACTTGAAGTGCCACATGTGGCCGGGCACTTCGCGGTTCTCGACCTCCAGGTCCGAGATCGCGGTCTTCAGCACCGGGTCCCAGTTGACCAGGCGCTTGCCGCGGTAGACCAGGCCCTGCTCGTGCAGCCGCACGAAGGCTTCGATGACGGCGTTGGAGGCCATCGGGTCCATGGTGAACACGCTGCGCGACCAGTCGCCGCTGGTGCCGATGCGGCGCATCTGGCGTTCGATGGTGTCGCCCGACTGCGCCTTCCACTCCCAGACCTTTTCGATGAAGGCGTCGCGGCCCAGCGAATCGCGGGTCTCGCCCTTGCCCTCGAGTGCCAGGTTGCGGCCGACCACCATCTCGGTGGCGATGCCGGCGTGGTCGCTGCCCATCTGCCACAGCGTCCTGAAGCCACGCATGCGGTGGTAGCGCACCAGCGCGTCCATCAGCGTGTGCTGGAACGCGTGGCCCATGTGC
>DATCYC010000034.1:0-5179 GCA_036570525.1 Luteimonas sp. | reverse complement strand
CCTGCGCCGTGTCGACCAAGGTGACGCTCCGCCCGGCGCTCTGAAGCAGCCGGCCGCGCGTTGCTCCACCTATCCACTGATTGCGCACTGCGCAGGAGAATCCAATGGGCCTGTTGATCGAAGGCGAATGGCACGACAAGTGGTACGACACGGCGCAGGACGGCCGGTTCCGGCGCGAGGAGGCGAGCTTCCGCGACTGGCTGACCGCCGATGGCGGCCCGGGACCGGGCGGCGCGCGCGGACATCGTGCCGAGCCCGGCCGCTACCGGCTGTACGTCAGCCTTGCCTGCCCCTGGGCGCATCGCACCCTGATCGCGCGGTCGCTGAAGGGGCTGGAGGATCTCGTGCCGGTGTCCGTGGTGCATTGGCGCATGCTCGAACACGGCTGGACGTTTGCAGACGGTCCGGGCGTGACGCCCGACCCGGTGATGGGCGCGAAGTACCTGCACCAGCTCTACACGCGCGCACGACCCGGGATGACCGGACGGGTCACGGTGCCGCTGCTCTGGGACACGGCTACCGACACCGTCGTCAGCAACGAGTCGTCGGAGATCATCCGCATGTTCAACACGGCCTATGACGAGCTGGGCGCGCGGCCGGGCGACTATTACCCGGAGGCGCTGCGCGAGGAGATCGACGCCGTCAACGAGCGCGTTTACGCGACCGTGAACAACGGCGTGTACCGGGCCGGCTTCGCCACCACGCAGGATGCGTACGAAGACGCGGTGCTGCCGCTTTTCGAAACCCTGGGGTGGCTCGAGGAGCGCCTGTCCGCGCGGGACTGGCTCGTCGGGGACCGGTTGACGGAGGCCGACATCCGCCTGTTCACGACCCTGGTGCGCTTCGACCCGGTTTACCACGGGCACTTCAAGTGCAACCTGCGGCGGATCGCCGACTATCCGGCCCTGCATGCGTTTACCGGGCGCATGATGGAGGTCGAAGGGGTTCGCGACACGGTGAACCTCGACCACATCAAGCGGCACTACTACGAAAGCCACCCCACGATCAATCCGACCGGGATCGTGCCGATGGGGCCGCTGCAGCCGTACTGAGGCGTCTCCGGTCCGGTCCGGCCTGCGCGGCGGTACTTCGTCCGCCAGGATGGCGCCGCCAGGAACGTTCGTTCTCCAAAGAGCGCTCCATCACTTCACGACATCGGCTCCGGCTCCACCATCCGCCCGACCTTCGGCGGCAGCGGGATGAACTCGTCGTTGTCCAGGTCCGGCAGCTTCATCCGTCCTGCCGCCCAGTCCGCGCGCGCCTGTTCGATGCGCTCCTTCGATGAGGACACGAAGTTCCAGTCGATGTAGCGCGGTCCCACCGGTTCGCCACCCAGTGCCATCAGCACCGCATCGCCGAGTGCCACGATCGTCGCGGCCTTGCCGGGTGCCAGGACCGCCATGCTCCCGACCTCGATGCGCTGGCCGGCCACTTCGACATCGCCCCTGGCGACGTAGACCGCCCGCTCGCCGTACTCCGCGGGCAGCGTCGTCCGTGAGCCCGCGCGCAGCTGCCAGTGCACGTAGAACTGCGGGGAGTCGACCTTCACCGGCGACTCGACGCCCGCCAGCCGCCCCGCGATCAACCGCCCGGCGATGCCGTCGCCGTCGAACACCGGCAGCGCCTGGCTCGGGTAATGCCAGAACCCGGGATCCGTTTCCTCACGTTCGTCCGGCAGCGCCACCCAGGCCTGGATGCCGTCCATCGGACCGCCGTTGGCCCGCAGCTCCTCGAAGCGCTCGGAATGGGTGATACCCCGGCCCGAGGTCATCCAGTTGACCTCGCCCGGCCGGATCGACTGCTCGGAGCCGACGCTGTCGCGATGCATGATCTGGCCATCGAACAGGTAGGTGATCGTCGACAGACCGATATGCGGATGCGGACGGACATCGGCCTCGCGCGGCAGGCCCGGCTCCATCAACTTGGGCCCCATGCGGTCGAAGAAGATGTAGGGGCCGATCATGCGGCGCTTGGCGAACGGCAGCACGCGGCCGACTTCAAAGGCACCCAGGTCGCGGCAGCGCTGCTTGATGATGAGTTCGATCACGGCAAGGACCTCCGGTTGGAGTGGGGCATGCATGACTATCGCACCGGCAGCACGATTGCCGGATTCACGAGACCCCGGGAAGTGAGTCGGAAGGTGGGTCGGATCGTCCTGGCAATTCGAGATGTTCCCGGTGGATCAACAGGTTGGCCGCTGCATTGGATTGAATCACGGCTCCTTTCAGGCGGTTTCGCCAGCGATTCACTTTCGCAAGCGCCGGCGCACCTGTCAGGCGCTGGCCGCCATGGAATCCGTCGCGGCCGCAGCGATCGCCTCCAGCACCTGCTCGCCGTAGCGCGCGAGCTTGGTGCCGCCGATGCCGCCGACCTGTGCCAGTTCGTCGAGCGTCGACGGCCGCTGGCGGGTGATGCCGCGCAGGGTGGTGTCGTGGAAGATCACGTAGGGCGGCACGCTCTGTTCGCGCGCCAGGCGCGTGCGCAGTTCGCGCAGGGCGTCGAACAGCGGCAGCTCGGCGGGCGAGAGTTCGATCGCGGGTGTCGCGGTCGAACCTGCGGCCCGGCTGCGTTCGCGCTGCTTGCGGCGCGGCAGCTCCTTGCGCAGCATGATCGTGTGTTCGCCGCGCAGCACGGCGCGGCTGGCGTCGGTCAGGCGCAGGCCGCCGTAGCCTTCGGCGTCGACGTCGAGCAGGCCGGCGGCGACCAGCTGCCGGAACACGCCGCGCCAGGTGCGCGCGTCGAGGTCGTCGCCGACGCCGAACGTGGAGAGGCGGTCGTGACCGAACTGGCGGATTCGCTCGTTGTCCGCGCCGCGAAGGATGTCCACCAGGTGCGCGACGCCGAAGCGTTGGCCGCTGCGGTACACGCAGCTCAGCGCCTTCTGTGCGGCCACGGTGGCGTCCCAGGTTTCGGCCGGCGTCAGGCAGTTGTCGCAGTTGCCGCAGGGCTGGCCGGGGCCCTTGGCGGCGTATTCCTCGCCGAAGCTCGCAAGCAGCACCTGGCGGCGGCAGCGCATCGTCTCGCAGTAGCCGACCAGTGCGTCGAGCTTGCGCCGCTCCAGGCGCTTTCGCTCTTCGCCGGCCTCGGAGTTCTCGATCATCTGCTTGAGCAGCACCACGTCGCCCAGGCCCTGGCACAGCCAGGCGTCGGCCGGTTCGCCGTCGCGGCCGGCACGGCCGGTTTCCTGGTAGTAGCCCTCGATCGACTTGGGCAGGTCGAGGTGGGCGACGAAGCGTACGTCGGGCTTGTCGATGCCCATGCCGAAGGCGATGGTGGCGACGATCACCACGCCCTCGTCGCGCAGGAAACGGCGCTGGTTCTCCGCGCGCGTCGCCGCATCCAGGCCGGCGTGGTAGGGCAGGGCGTCGTAGCCCAGTTCGGCCAGCGCCGTGGCGGTCTTCTCGACCTTCTTGCGCGACAGGCAATAGACGATGCCGGCCTCGCCGCGGTGCGTTTCGAGGAAGTCGCGCAGCTGCGCGCTGCCGTTGTCCTTCTGCACCACGGTATAGCGGATGTTGGGGCGGTCGAAGGAGCTGGTGAAGCGGTGCGCGTTCTCCAGCTGCAGGCGTTCGGCGATCTCGCGCTGGGTCGGCGGGTCGGCGGTCGCGGTGAGCGCGATCCGCGGGATGTCGGGCCAGCGCTCGTGCAGCAGGGTCAGCTCGCGGTACTCGCGGCGGAAATCGTGGCCCCACTGCGACACGCAATGGGCCTCGTCGATGGCGAACAGGGCGATCTTCGAGCGGTCGAGCAGGGACAGGAAGCGCGGGGTGAGCAGGCGCTCGGGGGCGACGTAGAGCAGGTCGATCCCGCCGGCCAGCAGCTCGCGCTCCACGCGCGCGGAAGTTTCGCCGTCGAGGGTGGAGTTGAGGTACTCGGCGCGCACGCCGAGCTGGCGCAGGGCCTCGACCTGGTCCTGCATCAGCGCGATCAGCGGGGAGACCACGATCCCGCAGCCCTCGCGCAGGATGGCCGGGATCTGGTAGCACAGCGACTTGCCGCCACCGGTGGGCATCAGCACCAGCGCGTCGTTGCCGCTGGTGACGTGGTCGACGATGGCGGCCTGCTCGCCGCGGAAGGCGGCGTGGCCGAAGACCCGCTGGAGGGTCTGGAGTGGTGGGGCGTCGTGCATGAACGAAGGGTAGCAAGCCGGCGTCGCGTGTCAGTCGGGGATTGCCGCGTGGCGGCGTAGGAATCCGCCGCGGGCGTGACGGGTCCCTTGCTGGAGCGGCTTCAGCCGCGAGCTCCTGGCCCCTCCCCCCGCGAAGGCAGGGGAGGGCGCCGGAAGCTCCCACGAGAAAACGCGGCCGCCCTGCGGCGGCCGCACATCCTGACGATGGAATCCCCGCGCTACTGCAACAGCGAGCGCAGCATCCAGGCGTACTTTTCGTGCGTCTGCAGGCGTTGGGTCAGCAGGTCGACCGAAGGGTCGTCGCTGGCGTCGTCGGCTGTCTTGAGTACCTTGCGCGCGGTGCGGCAGACGGCCTCGTTGCCGACCACCAGCTGGTGCACCATCTCGCGCCAGTCGGGCGCCTCGGTCAGCCCGGGCTCTTCCTTGATGGTGGTCAACTTGATGAACTCCGCGTAGGAGCCGGGCGCGTTGAAGCCCAGCGCGCGGATGCGCTCGGCGGTTTCGTCCAGCGCGGTCCACTGCTCGGTGTACTGGTCCATGAACATCGTGTGCAGCGAGTTGAACATCGGCCCGGTCACGTTCCAGTGGAAGTTGTGGGTCTTCAGGTACAGCGTGTAGGCGTCGGACAGGAACACCGACAGGCCCTGCGCGATCTTCTTGCGATCGGCCGTGCTCAGCCCGATATCGATGGCCGGGCCGCGGTCGCCCGGGGCGGGCGAAGCTGCGGGTGCCGACTTGGCGGGTTTGCTCTTCTTGCTCGACGACTTGGCCATCTGCTTTCTCCTGGAAAGGCCATGACGCCACAATGGGGACTGGCGGCAGGCACGTTGGAAACCGAATCTTGCTGTCAATACATGACATGAAGCCTATCCACCCGAATGCAAGTACCGCGTCAAGGCAGGCGCAACGCGCCATCGACGGCGCCTGCAGCCGCGATGCCGCGCGCCTGCACGGACTGCTGCGCCGCTGGCAGGCGGCGCCCGCCGATGCCGGCGCGCGGGCCGCGTTCGAGCAGGCATTGGCGCAGTCGGTCGAACGCCGCCGCGTGCG